>NZ_JBHVAK010000013.1:0-115363 GCF_042667085.1 Nocardia sp. NPDC057353 | reverse complement strand
CGGGTGGGCCGAACCGGCCCACCCGCTCCTTTTTCGTCTGCGTGCGGCTACAGGTCCTCGACGCAGACCACGAACCGGCGCTCCGAGTACTTGAACCCGGAGGAGGTGTCGCAGGCACCGACGTCGTCGGTACCCTGCACGATATTGACCACCCGGATGCCCTCGATGGCGGACTCGGTGCAGTCGATCCGCTTGGGGTCGTCGCCGCCGACGTCCATGCAGCCGCCGACCACCCAGTCGATGTCGAGGCAGAGCGCGCCGGTCTCCACGTTGTTCAGCGTCTCGGCGTAGTAGTTGTCCCGGTCGCCGACGCAGGCGGTGCTGGTCGGCGCCTTGCCGATGACCTTGTAGTTGGAGGCGCGGCTGCCGCAGGACGCCTTGGCGATGGTGGCGTCGTTGATGGTGCCGCCGAGCGTCACGCAGTCGCCGATCGCGGCATCGAAGTCGATGTCGCCGCCGTTGTTGGAGTTCGACGGGGTCGGCTTGCCGCTGGAGGGCTTGCTGCCGGACGGCTTCGGGGTGCTCGTGGTGGAGACGGCGTCGATGGTCCCGTTGCCGATCTCGGGCTGGGCGGTGCCGGTCACCGTGGAACTACACCCGATGAGGGTCAGCGCGGCGACCGCGCCGAGGGTTGCCGTGAGCGCACGGCGAACGACGAGACGAGACACGAAACAGTCCTCCCGAGCCTGTAACGCTCCGAACTCGTACCCCCGTATGAATCCGAAGTGGTAGCGCGATGCTGGAAATATCAAGCAATGCTTACACCATCCCGGGGTACCGCGTCGAGTGGACGCCCACGGACCGGGGCTGCGTATGGTGGACCCGGGGGCGAAAGGGGACTCGACATGAAGCTGATCAGCGCGATCGTCTGCTCCGCCGCCGTCGTCGGCACCTCGTTCCTGCTCTCCGGCACCGCCTCCGCCGCGCAGGTGCGGTGCGTCTCGGAGGGCGGTACCGACGTCACCCTGATCGAGGAGCGGGCGGGCTGCCGCGCCGCCTCCGACGGCTCCGGGCAGGCGCACGCCGCCGGGCTGGACGGGGTCGGTTACGCGAGCGCGGCGAGCGGCGCGCGGGCGCTCGGCATCGGCGCCGCGGGCGGCGTCGGGGTGAGCGAGGGCAGCGCCGGGATCCCGATCGCGTTCGGCTACGGCAGCGACGCCGTCGCCCGGACCACGGTCACCACCGGCGACCCGGCGGTCTCGCTCGCGGTCACCGTCGCGCTGGACGGCTCGCGGGCGCAGCTGCGCACCGAGTTCGGCGAGGTGGTGTGCCTCGGGACCGCGGCGCTCGCCTGGGACGCCGCCACCGGCCGCGGGTGCCTGGCGACGCCGTTCGGCCGCTGGCTGACCCCGGACGCACCGTCCGATCAGCCCGTCGCGGAGTGATTTAGCTCACCGAAAAGTTTGGGTAGCGGGCGCTTCCAGATATCCGGATCGCTCCCGCTCCGACCGCCCGACCCCCTATGAGCGGCACCTTTCGCGGACTCGCGCGCGCCTCGGCGCGCGCGGTGGCGCGCGGCACCCGCGGTGGCGCGCCCGGCACCGCGCCGGGAGAACTGGCACTGCGTGCGGGTCGGACGGTAGGAAGGACGCCAGGGTCGGGTCGTCATCAGTGCGGGGCCGCGTCACCGGGCTTCCGCAGCACCGAAGAATCTCATCCGCCGGCAGGCGTACCGCGTCACGCGCGTGCCCCGCCGGTGGGCGTGCAGAGATGGAATGGACGAGAAACCTATGCATGTCGCTCTGAGCAGCGGGACCGCGAGCCGGGTCCGGCGGGGCATCCTGTTGTCGGCGGCGATCGCGGCGGCCTCTGCCCTGATCGTCGCGCCCGCGCAGGCGCAGCCGGTGCTCCCCGGGATCGATACCGGCTCCGCGAACAGCGGCCAGATTCTGCCCGCGCCGGAGCCGCCCGCCACCTTCGCGCCGCCGTCGATCAATATCGCCGACGGCGAGACGGTCGGCGTCGCGCAGCCGATCATCATCAACTTCAAGGACCCGATCGACGATCGCGGCGCCGCCGAGCGGGCCATCAAGGTCACCGCCTCCACCGAGACGCCGGGCCACTTCTACTGGCGCTCCGACAAGCAGGTGCGCTGGCGGCCGAACGACTACTGGCCCGCCAATATCGACGTCACCGTGAAGGCGGGCGAGACCGTCAGCTCGTTCCGGATCGGCGACTCCTTCATCGCGACGGCGGACGGCGCCAACCACACCCTGACGGTCACCCGCAACGGCGAGGTGATCCGGGAGATGCCGACCTCGCTGGGCAAGCCCAAGTACGACACGCCGAACGGCATCTACTACGTCGGCGAGCAGCGGCGCTCCATGACCATGGACTCGTCCACCTACGGCGTGCCGGTCGACGCCCCCGAGGGCTACAAGCTCGAGGTCGAGTACGCGACCCGGATCTCCTACAGCGGCATCTTCGTGCACGCGGCGCCGTGGTCGGTCGGGCAGCAGGGCCGCGCGAACGTGAGCCACGGCTGCCTGAACCTCAGCACCGAAGACGCCAAGTGGTTCTTCGAGAACGCCAAGAAGGGCGACCCGGTCGTGGTGCAGAACACCAACGCGGGCACCCTGGCCAACTCGGACGGCCTCGGCGACTGGAACCCCTGATCCGCCCGTCCCCCTGCAGGCGAACGCCCCCGGTCACCGCGACCGGGGCGTTCGTCGTTCTCACCAGATCTGCACGCGCTCGGCGGGCTCCAGGTAGAGCCGGTCGCCCGGCCGGACCTCGAACGCCTCGTGGAAGCTGTCGATATTGCGCACGACGGCGTTGCAGCGGAACTCCGGCGGGGAGTGCGGGTCCACCGCGAGCCTGCGGACCGCCTCCTCCGGCCGCGCCTTGGTGCGCCACACCTGGGCCCAGCCGTAGAAGACCCGCTGCAGCCCGGTCAGCCCGTCCAGCACCGGCGGTTCGGCGCCGTTCAGCGAGATCCGGTACGCGGCCAGCGCGATCGAGAGCCCGCCGAGGTCACCGATGTTCTCGCCGATGGTGAACTCGCCGTTGACCGTGTGCTCGTCCGCCAGGTCCTGCGGGGAGAGCACGTCGTACTGCGCGATCAGCGCCTTGGTGCGGGTGCCGAACTCGGCGCGGTCGGCATCGGTCCACCAGTCGACCAGGTTGCCGTCGCCGTCGTACTCGGCGCCCTGGTCGTCGAAGCCGTGCCCGATCTCGTGGCCGATCACCGCGCCGATGCCGCCGTAGTTGGCGGCGTCGTCGGCATGCATGTCGAAGAACGGCGGCTGCAGGATGGCGGCCGGGAAGACGATCTCGTTCATGCCGGGGTTGTAGTAGGCGTTCACGGTCTGCGGGGTCATGAACCACTCGCCGCGGTCCACCGGGCCGCCGAGCTTGCCGAGGTCGCGGTCGAACTCGGCGGCGTAGCCGCGGCGGTAGTTGCCGACCGGGTCGGCCGGGTCGATCACGACCGCGGAGTAGTCCCGCCAGCTGTCCGGGTAGCCGATCTTGGGGGTGAACTTCTCCAGCTTGGCCAGCGCCGCGGTCCTGGTCTCCGGGCTCATCCAGGGCAGCTCGGCGATATTGCGCCGGTACGCCTCCTGCAGGTTGCCGACCAGCTCCAGCATCCGGTCCTTGGCCTCCGGCGGGAAGTGCCTGGCCACGTAGAGCTTGCCGACCGCCTCACCGAGCAGCTCCTGCACCAGCGCGACCCCGCGCTTCCAGCGCTCCCTGATCTCGGTGGCGCCGGTCAGGGTGCGGCCGTAGAAGGCGAAGTTCTCCGCGACCAGTTCGTCGGTGAGGTAGGGGGCGCGGGCGTGCAGCACCTGCCAGGCTGCCCATGCCTGCCAGTCCGCGAGCGGGAGCTCGGTCCAGGCGCGGGCGAACGCGCCGAGGTAGTCGGGCTGGCGCACCACGAGCTCGGTGAAGACCTCGGCGCCGGGCCGGTCGAGCCCGGCGCTCAGCGCGTCGGTCCAGGTCGCCCAGTCGAACCCGGGGTGCTCGGCGGTGAGCGCGGCGAGGGTGGTGGGGTTGTAGCTCGCCTTGGCGTCACGGCGGCGCACCACGTCCCAGTGGCCCGCCGCGAGGGTGCGCTCCAGCTCCAGGATCCGGCCGCCGATGCCGTCCAGGTCGGGGAGGAGCGGGCGCACCCGCTCGTCGGCGGCGGCGACCGCGAAGAGCCGATCGATGTGCGCGACGTAATCCGCGCGGATGCTCGCGTACTCGTCGGCGCGGTAGTACGACTCGTCCGGCAGCCCGATCCCGGACTGGGTCAGGTACACCAGGTAGCGGGAGGAGTCCTTGTCGTCGGTGTCGACGTAGACGCCGACCGCGCCGCGCACGCCGGTGCGCTGCAGCCTGCCGAGCAGCGCCGCGAAGGCGGAGCGGTCGGTGGCCGCGGCCACCGCGGCGAGCTCGTCGGCGATGGGCTGCGCGCCCGCCGCGGCGATCGCGGCCTCGTCCATGAAGCTGGTGTAGAGGTCGCCGATCCGGCGGGCGTCGCTGCCGACCGGCGCCGCGGAATCGGCGGCCTCGGTGATGATCGTCCTGACGTCCCGCTCGGCCTGGTCGTACAGGGTGCGGAAGGCGCCGTCGACGGCCCGGTCGGCGGGGATTTCGTAGTCGGCCAGCCACTTGCCGTTGACGTGCGTGAACAGGTCGTCCTGCGCTCGCACGCCCTCGTCGAGGTAGCTGAGATCGATACCGGAAGGACGGGTGAGTTCATCGGAGGTCACGACCCCAGTATGCCGACGCACCCGCCCTCCCGGGCGGGGTCAGTTGGTCGGGCCGGGGGTGATGGTGATGCTGAACCGGTCCTGGACGTTCTGGTTGAACTGGTCCTCGCAGCGCTGGATGGCGGCCTGGTCGTTGCCCGCGCTGCTGACGCAGTCGACGAAGTCGGTGAAGCCGGCCTCCTCGAAGATGTTCCAGAAGAAGAGCCCGATCACCACGCTGATCACGATGCCTGCCAGGCCGAGCAGCGCGCCGACGACCGCCATGGCGCCGCCGCCCGCGGTGCCCGCCCTGGCCTTGATCCCGGCGATCAGCCCGAAGATGATGGCGAAGACGCCGAACAGGATGCCGCCGACCAGGGTCCAGCAGCTGAGCAGCGCGATGATGCCGAGGACCAGCGCGGTGATCGCCAGGCCCTTGCCCTTCGGGGACTCCTGCCAGTAACCGGGCTGGCCGGGCTGACCGGGCGGCGGGGGGTACTGCCCGGGCGGCGGGTACTGGCCCGGGGGCGGGTAGTGCGACATGGCTGTCCTCTCGGTCGGGTGCCGTGCGCCGGACCGGTGCGGTGCGGCATGCGCTCGCCGACAGATCGCACCGGTGGGGATGGGATGTTAATGATTCCAGGGAAAGGTGTCCGATCGGCGGTGCTCAGCCCGCGCCGAGCCGCGCGTGCATCTCCCAGATCAGCACCTCGGAGGGGCGCAGCGCGGTGATCCGCTGCCCGCCGGTGCGGGCGGTGCGCACCGCGTCGCCCTCGTCCAACGCGCCCGCGCCCTCCATCGTCACCTCGCCGCGCGCCACGAAGACGTGCAGGTACGGCGCGGTCGGCAGCTCCACCGACTGCTCCGGCGCCAGCCGCGCCACGTGCAGCGCGGCGTGCGAGCTGTTCAGCGTGATGGCGGCGTGCTCGCGGTGCCGCGGCATCCCGGAGGCCACCGTGATCAGCCCGCCGCGCGCGAGTTCGTCGTCGATCTCGCGCTGCTCGTAGCCGGGGGCCAGCCCCGGCTCGTCCGGGACCACCCACATCTGCACGAAGTGCACCGGCTCGGCGTGCGCGGCGAAGCGCGGGTCGGCGCGCCAGGAGTCGTTCTTCTCCGAGTGCATGATCCCGGTGCCCGCGCTCATCCGCTGGGCCAGCCCGGGGTAGACGACGCCGCTGTGCCCGAGCGAGTCCTGGTGCACCAGGCTGCCCTCCAGCACCCAGGTGACGATCTCCATGTCCCGGTGCGGGTGCGTCTCGAAACCCTGGCCCGGCGCCACCACGTCGTCGTTGTTCACCAGCAGCAGGCCGTGGTGCGTGTTCTCCGGGTCGTAGTGCGGGCCGAAGGAGAAGGAATGCTTGGAATCGAGCCAGGCGATTCGCGTCTTCGAGCGGTCGCCCGCCCGATGGATGTCGATGTGCGGTGGCGTGAGCGTTGACACCCGCCCTCCTCTCGGTCTTTCTTCAGGCTAGGAGCACCGGTGGTCGCGGTTCCCCGAATTCCTCGTGAAAAGTCCGGCGCCTCGGACTTTACGCGGACGACCGCCGCATGAACGGACCGTGACGAACCGGGCGCGATTCGCCCGATGCCGCCGGTATACGGCAGAGTGGACGAACCGGCGCGGGGGAACGCCGGGGAGGGGGCGGGCCGCGCGGCCGCGGCGAGCAGCCGAAAGCCGAGCGGCACAACGTGAGCGGAGGTAGCGGGTGATGCGACCCGATGTGCTCGATGCGCTGGAACGCGAACTCCGGGTTACCGCCGCGCGCGACGGGATTTCCGATTTCGTGGTCGGCGTGGCGGTGTTCCGCGAACACAAACTGCTGGTGGTTCGCCGGGTGCCCGGTGACTATCGGGGCGGTTTGTACGAGCTGCCCGGCGGCGGGGTGGAATCCGGGGAGACATTCGCGGAATCGGTAGCCAGGGAACTGCTGGAAGAATCCGGGCTGCGGCTGCGGCGGATCACCGAATACCTCGGCGCCACCGACTACGCGACCCGGCGGCGGGCGCGGGTGCGGAAATTCGGATTCCTGGTGGAAACGGAGCCGGGCGAGGTGTCGCTGGCCCCCGGTGAACACGACGACCACGCCTGGATCGACGCCGATTCGCTCTCCGGGCTGCCGATGGCGGAGGACGTGCGCGAGGCGGTGCGGGCCCTGGTGGGGCAGCCGCGCGCCTCGTGACCGGTAGCCTCGCTGCGTGACCGGTGTGCGGGAGCGGTGGGGTTCGGGTGCGGGCGCTGTCCGCGCGCACCCCGCCGCGCTGCGGCTGGCCCTGGTCCGGTTCGCCGCGCAGTTCGGTGACGGGGTGTTCCAGGCCGCGCTCTCCGGCGCCATCCTCTTCAACCCCGAGCGGGAGACCGATCCGGCCGCCATCGCCGCGGGCTTCGCGGTGCTGCTGCTGCCGTACTCGCTGATCGGGCCCTATGCCGGGGCGCTGCTCGACCGCTGGGATCGGCGCCGGGTGCTGCTCGGCGCGAGCCTGCTGCGGCTGCTGCTCATCGTCGGGGTGAGCGTGAGCCTGCTCGGCGGCGCCTCCTCGGAGCTGCTGCTGATCGGTGCGCTCGCGGTGGTCGGGATCAGCCGGTTCGTCTCCGCCGGGGTCTCCGCGGCGCTGCCGCTGGTCCTGCCCGCCCGGCTGCTGGTGCCGATGAACTCGGTGCTGGCCACGGTGGCGTCCGGGTGCGCGGCGGCGGGTGCCGCGGCGGCGGTCGCGGTGATCGGCTGGATCGGAGCCGGGGATCTGGCCTCGGCCATCGCTGTCGCGGTGGCCGGGAGCGGGCCGCTGCTCGGCGCGCTGCTGGTCGCGGGGTACCCGCCGGGCCGGCTCGGACCGGGCGCCGATCCCGGATTCGGTGTCGACGCCAGGCACAGCGCCGATCGCGGATTCGGTGCCACAGCGGGGCGCGGTGCCGATACCGGGCGCGGGGGAGGAGGCGCAGTACCGGAGCCCGGCTCGGGACGGCACACCGCCCTCGGCGCGGAGCCGGGGCGGTGGGGGGCCGTGCGGGCCGACCTCGCCGCGGTGCTGGCGGGGCTGCGCACCGGCGCGACCGCGGTGTGGCGCTCGGCCGAGGTGACCACCGCCATGGTCGGGATCGGCGCGCACCGCATCGTGTTCGGGATCAACACCCTGGTCATGGTGCTGGTCCTGCGCCGCCCCGACTCCGGGGCGGCGGGTGTCGGCTCCGGGCTGCTCGGCTTCGGGGTGGCGATCGGCGTGACGGCGGCGGGCATGCTGCTGGCCGCCGGGCTCACCCCGCTGCTGATCCCCCGGCTCGGCCGCCCGCGGACGGTGCTGGCCGGGCTGGTGCTGGCGACCGTGGTGCAGCTGACCCTGGTGACCCCGATCGCGGTCGCTGAGGCCGGGTCCGCCGCCCAGCGCGCCCAGTACCTGCTGCTGGCGGGCGCCTTCCTGCTCGGCCTGGCCGGGCAGACGATCAAACTCACCGGCGACGCCACCATGCAGCTGGATATCGATGACACGCACCGCGGCCAGGTCTTCGCCCTGCAGGACACGGTCTTCAACATCACCTTCGTGCTCGCGGTGGCGGTGACCGCCGCGGTGGTGCCCGCGGACGGCCGCTCGCTCCCGGTGGTGCTGGCGGGCGCGGGCTGCTACCTCGCCGGTATCGCCGCCGTCCTGCTCACCGGCCGCCGAGCGCGGGCCGAGATCCGGGTGCCCTGCGGGTAGGCGGAGGCCGACCCGACCCGACCCGGCGCGGTGCTGGACCTCACCGTGGCTCGGGAATCGGGACCCTGGGTTCCGCACGCGCGAGCAGCGGCACCGGGACGCACGGAGGCAGCGGCGGCTCTGGCTCCGGCACGGCCGCGAGCGAGCAGGGGAGCGCGGGCCAGGCGACATCCGGCCGCAGCGCCTGGCCCGGCTCGGGCGCGGGCTCGACCCGGAGCGTCCAGTCCAGCGGCTCGGCCGCCGCGTCCGCGGGCACCCCGGTGACCTGGTGATTCCAGGTGCCGAGGCCGGTGGGGTCGGTCCAGAAGTGGTCGAGCGCGCCGTCGTCGGTGAGATCGAGCGCGGCCAACTCGGCCACACCGTCCCGATCGGCATCCCACAGCGCGTCGTCCAGCAGCCCGTCACCGTCGAAATCCAGCCGCACCGCGTCGAGCGCGCCGCCGAGCGACAGCTCGGCCGCGCTCGACCAGGCGTGCACGACGCCGTCCCCGGTGCCGAAGACGTACTCGATCTCGTCCATACCGGCTTGGACGCGGCACGCCCGGCGCCGGTTCCAGGTACCTTGTGGGCTGCTCGGCCGTTCCGCGTCCTCGATCACCGCCCCGACGACAGGAGTGCACCGCAGATGGGTCGTGCCGGAAAGCGTGTGCCGCTGATCCCCGCGCTGGTGTTGGCCGGTGCCTTCGGCATGCCGAACGCGCAGGCCGCGCCGCACCCGTGGGCGCCGCCGCCGGTGAACAGCTGCGGCGAGACCGGGTTCGACCCGCTGCTCCGCGCCCCCGACCCGAACGCACCGCCGCCGCCGCTGATCCCGCTCCCCGAGGTCATCGAGATCCCGGTGATCTGGCCGGAGCTCACCCCGGTGCCGCTGCCCGACCCGCCGCAGAACGACACCCGCGTGGAGCAGCCCCCGCTGCCCGCCGACCCGTGCCGGAACCCGTGCCCCGATGTCAGGGACTCGGTGCGGCCGGAGCAGCCGTCCACGGGCACCGACCCCGAGCCGCACCCCGGCGCGGCACCGGAGCAGAAGCCGGAGGTGGCGCCCGACGCCGGCTCCGGCCCCAGCGGCTCCGGGTCCGGCAGCTCCGGGTCCGGGACGGGCTCGGGTTCGGGTACCGGGCCGGGCTCGGATTCAGGTTCGGGTGCCGGGCCAGGCTCGGGTTCGGGCTCAGGGTCGGGGGAGCCGGTCAAGCTGCCCCGGGTGGTGATCAAGCCGGAGATCGAGCCCATCCCGATCCCGGTGCCCGGCGGCGGCCCCGGCCCCGCACCGCAGCCCGCCCCGCCGCCGGTGGTGAACCCGGTGGAGCCGGGCCCGGTCGCCGCTCCGGTGGCCCCGCGCTCGGTCGAGGCGGTCTCGCTGGTGCAGCAGGTGACCGGCCCCGGCTCGCAGAACCGCACCGATATGCGCTGGTCGGTGGATGGCACCGACCTCGGCTTCGTCTACGAGAGCAAGCCGGGCGAGGTGGCCGTCGTCTTCGGCGACACCTTCGGCGCGGGCTGGGGCCCCGGCGGCGCGGGCGCGACCGACGAGGACTGGCGCAGCAACGTGCTCGGCTTCAGCACCGACCGCGACCTGGCCGACGGCATGACGATCGACACCATGGTGCAGGACAGCCCGTGCCACGCCGCCGAGGTGCTCGGCAGCCGCAAGATCAAGAACTGGGAGACCACCACCATCCCGACGTCCGGCTTCGCGCTCGGCGACCGGCAGTACCTGAGCTACATGTCGGTGAACCGGTGGAGCCGCATCCCCGGGCTGTGGTGGACCAACCACGGCGGGCTCGCGCACTCCGACGACGGCGGCCGCACCTGGACCAAGGACCAGCACGCCAGGTGGGAGAACCTCTTCGGGCTCGGCCGGTTCCAGGTGGCGGCGATGGTGCCGCACGGCGAGTACGTCTATATGTTCGGCACGCCCAACGGCCGGGTCGGCGTGGCCGGGCTGGCCAGGGTGGCGCGGGCGGACGTGCTGAACAAGTCCGCCTACCAGTACTGGGTGAACGGCACCTGGGCCCCGGCCGCGGAGAACTCGGCGACGCCGCTGTTCCCCGGGGTGGCCACCGAGCTCTCGGTGCGCTACGACGCCGCCTCCGGCCAGTGGCAGATGACCTACCTGGACTCCGCGCTCGGCGCCATCGTGCTGCGCACCGCGCGGGAGCCGCAGGGCGCCTGGAGCGCGGCGGTGCCGCTGCTCTCCACCGCCGACTACCCGAAGAGCTACGGCGGCTTCCTGCACCCCTGGTCCACCGAGCGCGACCTGTACTTCCTGATCTCGGCCTGGGACAGCTACAACGTCTACCTGATGCACGCCCGGCTGCACGAGCCGCGCTGAGCTCAGTCCAGCGGCTGGAACCGGAGCGCGGTGCCCGGCCGCAGCTGCGCGACGATGCCGAGGTCGGCGGCGGCGACCACCCCGATCACCGGGTAGCCGCCGGTCACCGGGTGGTCGGCGAGCATGATCACCGGCTCGCCGCCGGGCGGCACCTGAATGGCGCCGAGCGGCAGCCCCTCGGTGGGCAGCTCGGTGCGCACCGCGCGGCGCAGCGCCGGGCCGCGGCTGCGCTGCAGCCGGACCCCGACCCGGTCGACGTCGCTGGTCACCCGCCACTCCCCGGCGAAGAGCGCGGCCGGGTCGGCGAACCAGGCGTCGCGCGGGCCCGGCCGCACCCGGACCGGCACCGGCGCGGCGGGCAGCGGCGGCACCGGGGCCTGGTCCACGATCGGCCACTCCCGCGGCGGTACCCCGATCGGCAGCTCGTCGCCCGCCTCGACCGGCCGCGGACCGAGCCCGGCCAGGGTGTCCCGGCTGCGCGAGCCGAGCACCGCGGGCACCTCGATGCCGCCGCGCACCGCGACGTACCCGCGCAACCCCACCGCGGTGTACCCGAGCGCGAGCACCGACCCTGGCGCCAGCTCCAGCACGCTCGCGTGCCCCACCGGCACCCCGTTCACCGTCGCGGGCAGCGGCGCCCCGGTGACCGCGGCGGTGATCCGGCGGCGGGCGCGCAGCACCACCCCGCCGACCAGCACCTCCAGCGCCGCCGCTGTCTCCGGGTTGCCGACCAGCCGGTTGGCCAGCGCGAGCGCCGCCGGGTCGGCCGCGCCGGAGTGCCCGACCCCGGACCCGGTCCACCCCGGCCTCCCGAGGTCCTGCACGGTGACCGCAGGCCCCACCCGCTCCACCAGCACCGCGGGGTAGCCCGCAGCAGCCACCACGGCAGAATCGCCCGCGGCTGTCACCACCGCGGAGGCGCCCGTGGCTGTTACGGAGTCGCCCGCGGCAATCGCCCCAGGGGGGTCGCCCGCGGCCGTCACCACGGCGGTTGCGGGTCCGCCGGTTTCCACAACGCGCGTTGCGGTGCGCGTTGCGACGAAGCGGACGGCGGTGCCGGGGTGGATGAGCGCGGGCGGGTCGCGGTGCAGGTCCCACAGCGCCAGGTCGGTACTTCCGATCAGCTGCCAGCCGCCCGGCGTCGCCCGCGGGTAGATCGCGCTGTACCCGCCCGCCAGCGCCACCGACCCCGCCGGGATGGCGGTGCGCGGCCGGTCCCGGCGCGGAACGGCGAGCCTGCCGTCCGGCGCGCGCAGGTACCCGAACCCCGGCGCGAACCCGACGAAGGCGCACTGCCAGAGCACGCCGGTGTGCGCGGCGACCACCTCGGCGGTGGTCAGCTCCAGCCGCGCGGCGACCGCGTCCAGGTCGGCGCCGTCGTAGCGCACCGGCACCTCGAGCGGGTCGACCTGCGGCGCCGTTTCACGGGAAACATCCGCGCCGGGCTCGGCGGCGATCCGGGTGAGCGCGGCGGCCACCCGCTCCAGCGCGGCAGCGGAGCGCACCAGCACCAGCACGGTCTCCGCGGCGGGCACCAGCTCGAGCACCCCCGGCAGTTCCCGGGCGGCGAGGCGGTCGGCCAGCGCGATCGGGTCGGCGCCGTCGGGGAGGGTGAGCAGCAGCGCGGTCTCGCCCGCCGGGCGGAGCTCGAACGCCGCCCCCGCCGCGGGCTCCGGGTCCAGGGTCATGGCGCCTCCTCGGGTGGCCGGGCGGGGAATGTCCAGGATCGCAGCCGGGCCGCGCCGACACGCCGAATCCGGTGTGCCGGAAGCCACTGCGGTATACCCCCGTTCACGCCGCGCGGCTACGCTCGGGTCGGTCATGGCCACCTTCGATCCGAAATCCTGGTCGCCGCTGCGCGCGGTCGAACTCGGTAGGAAACTGCTGGACCAGGCCTGGGCCACCCAGTGGGTGGCGGCGACCGCGGCCTGGGTGGACCCGGTCGCCGATCTCGGCGCGGGCACCGTCACCGCGCTGCTCCCCGACGCCCTGATGACGCTGCTCAGCGAGGGCATCCTGAGCCGCTTCGGCGGCCGCGCCATCGACGTCACCGTGCTCGACCACGAGCTGCACGCCACCCTCGAGGTACTCAAGGTGCGCCGGTCCGGGGCGCACTTCCAGACCAAGACGGTGCTCGCCGGGCTGCGCTGGGACGGCCACCCGATCGAGACCGTCACCGTGATCGCGCACGGCGTCCGGCTGGTCCCCGGCGTGCCGACCCGGGTGCGCGCCGCCCGGGTGGACGTGACCGGCACCGTCTCCACCGCCGCGCTGCTGGAGTGGCTCGGCACCGGGCAGCTGGAGTGGGCGCTGGCGGCCGAGCCGGACGGCCGCATCCGTGCCACGCACCGGCGCCGCCGGATCACGGCGTGGGTGGATGCCGAGATCGCCGACGGCGCGCTCACCATCGAGGTGCACAGGGCGCGCTGGGCCGGAATCCCGGTTCCGCGCCGGATGCTCGGCAGCACCACGGTGCCGCTGGCCGAGCTGCCCTTCGACGCCCGCGTCGTCTACGGCACGCGGGAGGGCGGGTCGGTGCGCTTCCTGGCCGAGGTGCCCGCGGTGAGCGCCTCCTTCGACCTGGCGCAGATGCGCTCGGCCATCGTCACCGGCACCACGCTGATCCTGTTCTGATCAGCCGTTCTCTTCTTTCCACCAGGCGACGAGCGCGGCCTCGGCCGCGTCCCGGTCCAGTGGGCCGCGGTCGAGCCGCAGCTCCTTGAGGAAGCGCCACGCCTTGCCGACGTCGGGGCCGGGGGCGAGGTCGAGCAGCTCCATGATGGCGTTGCCGTCCAGGTCCGGCCTGACCTTCGCCAGGTCCTCCTGCGCCTGCAGCGCGGCGATCCGCCGCTCCAGCTCGTCGTAGGTGGCCTGCAGCGCGGCCGCCCTGCGCTTGTTCCTGGTGGTGCAGTCGGCGCGGACCAGCTTGTGCAGCCGGGGCAGCAGATCGTCGGCGTCGGTGACGTAGCGGCGGACCGCGGAGTCGGTCCACTGCCCCTTGCCGTACCCGTGGAAGCGCAGGTGCAGGTAGACCAGGCGCGCCACCTCGTCGGTGAACTGCTTCGGGTACTTGAGCGCCTTCATCCGCCTGCGCACCATCTTGGCGCCGACCACCTCGTGGTGGTGGAAGCTGACCCCGCCGCCGGGCTCGTTGCGCTTGGTGTCCGGCTTGCCGATGTCGTGCAGCAGCGCGGCCCAGCGCAGCACCGGGTCCGGGTCGCCCTCCTCCAGGTCGATGGCCTGGCGCAGCACGGTGAGCGAGTGCCAGTAGACGTCCTTGTGCTGGTGGTGCTCGTCGATCTCCAGCTTCATGGCGGGCACCTCGGGCAGCACCCGCTGGGCCAGCCCGGTCTCGCACATGATGTCGATGCCGTCGATCGGGTGCGCGCCGCAGATCAGCTTGTCCAGCTCGGCGCGGACCCGCTCGGCGGTGATCCGGTCGATCTCACCCGCCATGGCGGTGATCGCGGTGCGCACCCGCGGGGCGAGCTCGAAGCCGAGCTGGGAGACGAAGCGGGCGGCGCGCAGCATCCGCAGCGGGTCGTCGCCGAAGGACTCCTCGGGGGTGGCCGGGGTGTCGAGCACGCCCGCGAGCAGCGCGGTCATCCCGTCCAGCGGGTCGGCGAACTCCATCGAGCCGTCGCCCGCGATCCGCACCGCCATGGCGTTCACCGTGAAGTCGCGGCGCACCAGGTCGCCCTCGAGGGTGTCGCCGAAGGTGACCTCGGGGTTGCGCGAGACCCGGTCGTAGCTGTCGCTGCGGAAGGTGGTGATCTCCAGCTGCTGGTCGCCCTTGGCCGCGCTCACCGTGCCGAAGGCGAGGCCGCCGGTGTCCCACAGGTGGTCGGCCCAGCCGCGCAGCAGCTCCTGCACCCGATCGGGGCGGGCGTCGGTGGTGAAGTCCAGGTCGGTGCCGAGCCTGCCGAGCACGGCGTCCCGCACGCTGCCGCCGACCAGGTAGAGGCTGTGGCCGCCCGCCGCGAAGCGCTCCGCGAGCGGGGTGAGCACCGGGCTCAGCCCGCCGAGCGTGACCGCGGCGGCGGCGAGCAGCCGGGTTCGGCGGTCCTGGTCGGCGGGCGCGGCCTTGCTGTCGGACTTCGGAGAAACCACGATGCAGCAGCTTACCGAGCAGCGTCGACCGGATTTTTCCGCGCGCACCCCGCCGTCCCGCTGCGACCGGCCCGGCGCACAGTAGGATTACCGGGTGTCTCAGGCCGATCGCGCGAACAGCAGACGCCGCCAACCGCGGCGCCGCGGTTCCGCCGTCGACGGGCAACGGCCCCGGCTGCGTACCGTCCGGGAGACCTCGGCGGGCGGCCTCGTCGTCGCCGGGCTGGACGGCCCCGCCGAGCAGCGCAGCGCCGCCCTCATCGGGCGGACCGACCGGCGCGGCAGGCTGCTCTGGTCGCTGCCGAAGGGCCACATCGAAGAAGGGGAGACCGCCGAGCAGACCGCGATCCGCGAGGTCGCCGAGGAAACCGGCATCAACGGACTCGTTGTCGCCGAACTCGGGAGCATCGACTACTGGTTCGTGACCGAGGGCAGGCGGGTACACAAGACCGTGCATCATTTCCTGTTGCGTTCGGTCGGCGGCGAGCTGTCCGACGCGGACGTCGAGGTCACCCAGGTCGCCTGGGTGCCGCTGACCGAACTGAACTCCCGGCTCGCGTACGCCGACGAACGGCGGCTCGCCGAGGTGGCCAACCGGCTGATCGACCGGATGGAGACCGGTAAGCGATGACACGCGGGCTGATCCGGGTCGCCGCGGCGATCCTGACCATCCTCGGTTCGATTCTGGTGATGGCGCCGCTGACCGGTCCGGTCGCGGCCCAGCCGAGCGGGTCCGGCGATGCCGACCAGCAGATCGGGATGCCGAAGTTCCTCAAGCTCTCCCTCGATTCGGTGACGCCGACCGCGGTGACCACCGCCAGCGACCCGGTGGTCACGGTGACCGGGACCGTCACCAATATCGGCGACCGGGTGGTCGACGACATCAGCGTCCGGATCCAGCGCGCGGCCGCGATCACCGAGCCGGGCGGGGTGCGCAGCAGCCTGCGGCTGGACCAGGTGAACTACGAGATCGTCGGGCCGTTCCAGGATGTCGCGGAGCGGCTCAGCCCCGGGCAGCGCAAGCAGTTCATCCTGACCGTCGCGGTCCGCGGCGCCACCGAGACCTCGGACGGGGCGCTGGAGATCACCGAGCCCGGCGTCTACCCGCTGCTGCTCAACGTGAACGGCGAGCCCGCCTACGGCACCCAGGCCAGGCTGGACGACGCCCGCTTCCTGCTCCCGGTGCTCGGCGTCCCGCCCGCGAGCGGCAGCGAGCCCGCGGTCCCCGCCGCGCCCGCGCCGCCGGTCGCCACCACCGTGCTCTGGCCGCTCGCCGACCGCCCGCGCTGGGTGCCGACCGAGCCCGCCGAGGACAGCGGCCAGGTGCTGCTCACCGACGACGAGCTGGCCGCCTCGCTCGGCAAGGGCGGCCGGCTGGACCAGCTGCTCGGCGCGCTGGAGAACGAGATCGGGGTCGACGGGGCCAGGAACCGCACCCTGGCCTCCAGCATCTGCCTCGCCATCGACCCCGACCTGCTGCTCACCGCCACCGCCATGACCGACGGCTATCGGGTGCTGGCCAGCCCGTCCGACCCGGACGGCCAGACCAGGGACGGCAGCGGCGCCGCGCAGGCGCGGGCCTGGCTGGACCGGCTGCGCGTGCTCGCCGCCGGGAACTGCACCGTCGCGCTGCCCTTCGCGCAGGTCGACCTGACCGCGCTGGCCGCCGTCGGCGACCCGGCGCTCACCGCGCGCGCGGTGCGCGAGCCCGCCGACATCGTGGACCGGCTGCTCGGCACGCGCTCGCTGCGCGGCGTCGGCATCCCGGACTCCGGCAGCATCGACCCGGCCGCGGGCGGGCTGCTCCGGGACCAGAACATCCGCACCGCGGTGCTGGCCGACGCCGCCGTCGCCGAGCAGGGCACCGCGGGCGCCGCCGACGAGCTCACCGGCGGAGCCTGGGACCAGGTCGGCGTCGAGCCGGTGCCCGCCGAGCCCGCGCACCCCGAGGTGGTCCGGATGCCGGGCATCGTGCCCGCGACCCCGACCACCGCGATGGCCGAGACCCCGGCGGGCGAGGGGCCGGGCAGCAGCCAGGACCAGGCGCTGCACGCCGTCACCTACGACATCTGGCCCGCCACCGCGCTCGCCGCCGTCGGCTCCAACCCGCCGACCCCGTCGTTCACGCCGGCCCGGGTGCGCTACGACGTCACCAACGACTCGCGCACCGCCCGGCTGCAGGACGCGCTCGGCGCGCTCACCTGGACCGCGCTCAACCCGCGGCCGGACCGCCCGCGCGCGCAGCTGCTGGTCCCGCCGCAGCAGTGGGGCGCCAACCGGGAGGAGGCCATCGCGCTGCTCCGCCAGGTGGACACGCTGCTCACCGGCGGCATGGCCACCGCGCGCGCGCTTCCCGAGCTGCTGGCCCAGCCCGCCGACCCGCGGCCGTACGAGCCGGACCACCTGCCGCGCGCCGTCGCGGACGGCGTGCCGGAGCGCTTCGTCGCGCCGACCCGCGACCAGGGCGCCAGGATCACCGCGCTCTCCCGCGCGCTCGTCGAGGTGCCGGAGCTGGAGCTCACCCCCACCGAGTACGTGACCCCGCTGCGCGACGACCTGATCCGCGCGCTCACCCTCTCCGACCGGCGCGGCGGCGACAGCGCGCAGCCCGACGTCTACGCCCAGCGCAGGCTGGACCGCACCGCGGGCACCATGGACCAGATCTACCGCTCGGTCACGGTGCTCCCGCCCGGCGGCGTCTACACCCTCGCCTCCGAGCAGAGCCCGCTGCTGCTGGTGGCGCGGAACGAACTGCCGGTGGCGATCCGGGTCAAGTTCCGGATCGAGGCGCCGCCGGACGCCGCCATCGACGACACCGGCGAGCAGATCCTGCCGCCGAACGGCACCCGCTCCTTCCAGATCCCCACCGAGGTGAACGACAGCCGCAACCTCGTCATCCCGATCTCGCTCACCACACCCGACGGTGTCGCACTGGGTAACGCGACCTCGGTGTCGGTGCGGTCGAACGCCTACGGCCAGGCGCTGGCGATCATCACCGCGTGCGCGGCGACGCTGCTCCTGCTGCTGGCGGGGCGCCGCCTCTGGCACCGGTTCCGGGGCAGGCCCGACCCGGCCGACGAGACCTTCGATCCCGAGGTCGAGCGCCAGGTGAGCCGCTACCGGAGGTTCCTCGCCCGGGCTGTCCGCCGCCGGGAGCCGCTGTGAGGGACAATCGCAGTGCGCCAGGACAGCAGGAGGCAGGATGAGCGACGAACATCCGAACGCTCATCGGCCCCACCCCGAGGACGACCGGGACGGCGCGCCCCCGCGGCGCGCCCCGACCGCGCCGTGGGAGCGCGGGCTGTATCGGCCGCAGGGGGATCCGGAGGGGGGAGCGGAGATGTCCGACGGTGCCACCGAGCGGTTCTCCGACGAGCCGCCGCGGGTTCCGCAGGTCAGCAGGGCGGAGCCGGGGTTGCGCGGCCCCGACGGGGCGCGCCGCGTTCCGCCCGCGGGTGGTCGCGGCGGTACGCCGCCGCCGCGCACGGTCGGTCCGGCGCCGTCCGGCGGGATGCCGAGGCAGCCTCCGCCCTCCGGCGGAATGCCGCAGCAGCCACGGCCGTCCGGGGCACGGCAGGTGCCACCGGGGGAGCGGCCCGCGGGCAGGTCGCGGCAGTTGCCCCCCGAGGGCGCGCCGCCGTCCGGTGGGATGCCGCGACAGGGGCCCGGGCAGCAGGCCGCACGGCCGGGTCCCGGGCGAAGGCCCGCCGGAGATCCCGCGCGTCCGGCGCAAGCCGCTGAACACGGACGTCCGGCGTCACTTGGTGAACACGCGCGTCCGGCGCAAGCCGGTGAACACGGACGTCCGGTGCCGCATGGTGAACACGCACGTCCGGCGCCCGCCGGTGAACACGCCCGCCCGGCGCCGCCATCCGGCGCGCTCCCGCGACAGCGCCCGCCCGCCCCCGGCGACCGACCCGCCCCCGGCGACCGACCCGCCCCCGGCGACCGGCACATCCCGGGCGACCGGCACGTCCCGCCGCCGAACTACGGCGACCGCCCCGTCCCGCCGCCGCGCGGGGAACGCCCCCCGCGCCCCGCACCTCCGCTCGACGAGCGCGGCATGCCGCAGGGCCGTCCGCCCGCCCCGCGCGGCGAGCCACTCTCGCCCGCGTCGGGCGACCGCCAGGCCCCGCCCGGCAGATCGACGAACGCACCCCGCGCCGAGGCGCCACCGCATGCGGGCGCGTACGCCGCGCCGAGGCCCGCTGCGCGCGGGGAGGCGCCAGCGCGCGAACCCGCGGCGCCGCGCGCGGAGAACGCCGTCGTCCCACCGCAGCAGCGCGGCGCCGAGGCACCGCCGCAGACTCCGCGCGGCCCGCGCGACGGCCGCCCGCTCTCGCACGGCGAGCCGATCCCCGGCGAACCCCGCCGCCCCGCACCCCCGCGCCGCCAGGGCGCGCAACCGGCCTCCGGCGGCATGCCGCGCCAGCCCGCGCACCCGGGCCAGCAGCGCTACCCGGCCGAGCCGAGCCAGGACCGCAGGCACGCACACGAGGCGCCGTCGGCCCGCCCGGCCCCGCAGCGCATCCCGGCGGCGGAGCCCAGGCACGCCCGCGCGGCCGAGCCCGCGACCTCGCACTACGCCAGGTCCGCGACCGCGCTCGCCCCGGAACCGGAGCAGCCGGAGTCGAAGGAGAGCGCGAACGCCCGCCTGCTCCGCGACTCCGGCTCGATCGCCATCGCCACCCTGATCAGCCGGATCACCGGCTTCGGCAAGCAGCTGCTGCTGCTCGCGGTGCTCGGCCCCGCGGTGGCCAGCTCCTTCGTCTCGGCGAACCTGATCCCGAACATGATCGCCGAGCTGGTGCTCGGCGCCGTGCTCACCGCGATCGTCGTCCCCACCCTGATCCGCGCGGAGCAGGAGGACGACGACCACGGCGCCGCCTTCGTCCGCCGCCTGGTGACCGCGGCCTTCACCGTGCTCGCCACCGCCGCGCTGCTCGCCACCGCCGCGGCCCCCATCCTGGCGACGCACGTCTTCGTCTCCTCCGACGGCAAGGTGAACACCCAGCTCACCACCGCGCTCACCTTCCTGCTCGTCCCCGCGATCCTCTTCTACGGCATGTCCGCCCTGCTCACCGCCATCCTGAACACCAGGCAGGCCTTCCGCCCCGGCGCCTGGGCCCCGGTGCTGAACAACGTGGTCGTGCTGCTGATGCTCGGGATGTACGCGCTCACCCCCGGCGAGATCAGCCTGGACCCGGTGCGGATGGGCGACGCGAAACTGCTGGTCCTCGGGCTCGGCGTGACGACGGGCGTCTTCGTGCAGGCCGCCAGCCTGCTGCCCGCCATCCGCAGGCACGGCATCGACCTGCGCCCGCTGTGGGGAATCGACGCCAGGCTCAAGCAGTTCGGCCGGATGGGCATCGCGATCATCCTGTACGTGCTGATCAGCCAGGTCGGGCTGATCGTCGCGAACAACATCTCCTCGCACGCCGACGAGGCGGGCCCGGCTATCTACTCGAACGCCTGGCTGCTGCTGCAGCTGCCGTACGGCGTCCTCGGCGTCACTCTGCTCACCGCGATCATGCCGCGGCTGAGCCGCAATGCCGCCGCCGACGACACCCCCGCGGTCGTCGACGACCTCTCGGTCGCCACCCGGCTCACCATGATCGCGCTGGTGCCGGTGGTGGCCTTCCTGACCCTGGCGGGCCCGCAGGTCGGCGAGGCGCTGTTCGGCTACGCCCGCTTCGCCGAGGACGCCGAGCGGCTCGGCCAGGCGGTCAGTTGGTCGGCGTTCGCGCTGATCCCGTACTCGCTGGTCCTGATCCACCTGCGCGTCTTCTATGCCCGCGAGCAGGCGTGGACGCCGACCTGGATCGTCCTCGGCATCACCGCGGTGAAGATCGTCCTCTCCGCGCTGGCGCCGGTGCTGGCGAGCGACAGCTCGCAGGTGGTGGTCGTGCTCGGCGCGGCCAATGGCGTCGGCTACGCCGCGGGCGCGCTCATCGGCGGCTACCTGCTGCACCGCAGCCTCGGCGACCTGCGGATGGCGAACGTCGGGCGGACCGTCTCCCGGGTGGTGCTCGCCTCGGTCGCGGGCGGCGCGGTCATGTTGATCGTGGACCGGGTGCTCGGGCTCGGCAGGCTCTCCGAGTCGTTCGGCGGCCCCGGCTCGCTGATCCGGGTCGCGATCCTCGCCGTCGTCATGTTCGGCGTCGCCTTCGGGCTGATGCGGCTCGCTGGCATCCCGGAGATCGTCGCCATCACCGTCGCCGTCTCGCGCCGCCTCGGCCGGACCCCGCCCGCACCCGATCTCGACCTCGACGCGCCGGTCGCGGAGGAGGCGACCCGGGTGCTGCAGCGCCGCGATCCCTACGATTACCCGCGGTTCGACCCCTACGGGGACTCCACCCAGACCATGGTGCTCCCGGTCATCCGGCCGGACGCCGTTGGCCGTACCGGTTCGGGGCACTTCCCGTACCCTGTTCGGCAGAGAAGCACAAGTGGCGACGACGAGACTTCGACGTATGCGGCCGAAGGAGGACCGAGGGTGAGCGACGACGCGGTGGGCGGCGTCCCGGCCGATTCCCCAGGGAACCGGCCCGCCGGGCTCTCCACCGAGCATCGACCCGCGGACCAGCCGCCACAGCCGGACCAGGGCGGACGGGTGCCGCCGCAGGCCGGGCCGGTACCAGGCGCGCCCCAGCCGGGGCCGGATGCCGAGGCCACGGTCCGGATCGGCCCCGGCGAGCTGCCGCCCGATCCTGCCCCCGCCCCGCAGCCCGATACCGGCTCGGCGCACGCCCACCCGCCGCGCGACCCCATGTACGACACCGGCATGCTGCCGATTCCGCCGGTCGGCGGCGAGCAGGGGCCGGGCCGCCGGATCCCGCGCGGCCCGAAGCTGATCCCCGGCGCCTCGGTCGCGGGCGGCCGGTACCGGCTGCTCGCCGACTGCGGCGGCTCGCGCGGGCTCAAGTTCTGGCAGGCGCTCGACATCAAGCTGGACCGCGAGGTGGCGCTGACCTTCGTCGACGCCGACCAGAAGGCGGGCGAGAACGCCGGGCAGGACGGCCCGCAGGCGATCCTCTCCCGCACGCTGCGGCTCGGCCGGATCAACTCGCCCGGCCTGGCCAGGGTGCTCGACGTGGTGCGCGGCTCGTCCGGCGGCATCGTGGTCGCCGAGTGGACGCCAGGCCGCTCGCTGCGCGAGATGGCGGAGACCGTTCCCTCGCCGATCGGCGCCGCGCGCGCCATCCGGGTGCTCGCCTCGGCCGCCGAGCTGGCGCACCGCGGCGGTGGCGCGCTCTCCATCGACCACCCGGACCGGGTGCGGATCAGCGCCTCCGGCGACGCCGTGCTCGCCTTCCCCGGGACGCTCAGCGACGCCGACGCCCAGGGCGACGTGCGCGGCCTCGGCGCCATGCTCTACGCCCTGATCCTGGCCCGCTGGCCGATCCGCTCCGGCGGGCTGAGCGGCCAGGCCGCCACCGTCGGCGGGCTCCGGCTCGCCGACTTCGGCCAGGACGGCACGCCGGTGGAGCCTCGCCAGGTGCGGCCGGAGGTGCCCTTCGAGATCTCCGCGGTCGCGGTGCGCTCGCTGGAGTCGAACAAGGGGGTGCGCACCGCCGCGACCGTCCAGCACGTGCTGGAGCAGGCCTCGGTGGTCGACCAGAAGACCGACTTCATCCCGGTGCTCCGGCTCGGCCAGCGGCAGCAGCCGCCGGTCGAGGAGTCGCTCGCCGACCCGGAGCTGCTCGCCGCGGAGCGGGAGCGCTCGCAGCGGATGCTCTGGATCATGGTCGGGCTCGGCGTCCTCGCCGCGCTCGTCGTCGGCATCGTGATCTGGTGGATGGTCAGCATGTTCGCGGGCGGCGAGCCGTCCGAGCCGCTCGACCAGTCCAACAACATCGGCCTGACCAGCGAGACCACCGCGCCGCCCGCGGCGCCGATCGGCCCGGCCGAGCCCGCCGCGAACGAGGTCGGCGCGGCGCCGGTGCCCGCCACCGCGGTCGGCGTCTTCTCCCCGGAGGGCACGCCGGACGGCACCGGCAGCGCGGGCGCCGTGATCGACCGCGACCCGGCCAGCACCTGGCGCACCGACCAGTACTTCCAGCAGTTCCCGGCGCTGAAGAAGGGCGTCGGGCTGCTGGCCACGCTGCCGACCCCGGCCCGGCTCAGCTCGGTCGCCATCGAGTCGCCGAGCGCGGGGACGACGGTGGAGATCCGCACCTCGCCCACCGAGTCCCCGACGCTGGACCAGACCCAGCTGATCGGCTCGGCGCGGCTGGAGAACGGCGTCACCGACATCCCGGTGCGCGCCGATCAGTCGGCGCGCTACGTCCTGGTCTGGATCACCGGGCTCGGCAACGACGGCGGCCGCTTCCAGACCGCCATCGGCGAACTCCGCTTCAACGCCGCGCCCTGAAATCACTGCTCAGCAAGGGTTTTAGGGGCTGATCCCCGGCCGCTCGGCCGTGTTGCTACCCCGTCGTAGCTGACGATATGATCGCTCCGCGCTCTCGGCAGGGGAGCTGGTGCGCCGCGACCGCGTCCGCACCGCAGCGAGCGCTGTCCAAGGGGTTGGCATTGTCGTCCGAAGTGAACCGCGGGGGGATGTCGCGGCCGTTCGAACTCGGCGCCGCGAGCGATTTCGAGTTGCTGCGCGCGCACGTGACCGGGCAGCAGCACGCCTTCGCCGAGCTGCTCCGCAGGCACCGCGACCACCTCTGGCAGACGGCGATGCGGATCGCCTACACCAGGGAGGACGCGGCCGACTCGCTGCAGGACGCGCTGCTGAACGCGCACCGCACCGCCGCCTCGTTCCGCGGTGATTCCGAGGTGCGCAGCTGGATGCACACGATCGTGGTGAACGCCTGCCTGGACCGGATCCGGCGGAACAAGACGCGGCGGGCGATCTCGCTGTCGCCGGAGACCATGCCCGATCCGGCGGATCCCCGGGATGGAATCGCCGAATTGGAAGTTTCGTTGATGCTCGGGCGGGCACTGTTCACCTTGCCGCCCGATCAGCGCGCGGCCGTGGTCGCGGTGGACCTGGAGGGGCTCAGCGTGGCCGAGACGGCGGCGCTGCTCGGGGTCGCGGAGGGCACGGTGAAGAGCCGGTGCGCCCGCGCCCGGCTCCGGCTGCGGGAACAGCTCGAGGATCTCCGTGACCCGGGGAACCGGACGTAGCGGCGGTGCGTCATTAATAGTGACGGACCACAGCGCGATGAACACGACGACCGCCCCCGTCGCGAAGGGGACCTGTGATGTCAGGTGAGTTCCATGTCGGATGAGAACAGCGGAGGTGCGATGGCGACCCGATCGGTCCCGCAGCCTCCGTTCTCGGCGGACGTGCTGGCCGATCTGCACGCGGGCAATTTCGAGCCCGAGGTCCGCGATCAGCTCTGGCCCGCCGTCAACGGCGATCCCGAGGCGCTGCGCGTGCTCCGCTCGCTGGACGAGGTGCGCACCAGGATTCACGCGCTCGGCTCCGAGGAGCGGGTCGTGCACGCCATGCCCGCCGACATCGCCGCCCGCCTGGAGCGGTTCGTCACCGATCTCGACGGGGTCGAGCCCACCGAACAGCTCGAGCACCGGCCCGGGGCGGAGTTCGATGCCGCAGGCTCCCCGCACCCGGTACCGCCGCTCGCCGGAACGTCGCCGCTCGCCGCCTCCTCTGACGTCGAGGCAACAACGCCGCTCGACGGCACCGCCGACGTCGAGGCAACAACGCGGCTCGCCGCCTCCGCCCACGGCGCGGCAACAACGCCGGCCGGCTCCGGTACCGGCAATGTCGAGGCGCTGGCCCGGATCGGCGGACCGGTGGCGTCAGAAGCGGCCACCGTCGTCCCGCTGGCGCCCCGCCGCAGGCGCCCGACCTTCCTGCTGACCGCCGCCGCGGCGGCGCTCCTGGTCCTCGCCGTGGCGGCGGGGATCACCGCCGTCCTGCGGGCGGGCACCGAGACCGGCACCCCGACCGCGCAACCCGCGCCGAACGCGCTCGACGTCGGCGACCAGCTCACCTCCGCCGCAGCGCTCGGCGCCATGGGCCGCAGCGACGTCACCGGCCCGCTCGGCAGCGCCGCCGCCCTGCAGCGCTGCGTCGCCGCCAACGGCCTGGAGCGCCCCGTGCTCGGCTCCACCGACGTGGTCTTCCGCGGTGGCCCCGCGGTGCTGGTCCTGCTGGCCGGGCCGCGCTCCCCGGGGGTCACCGCGCTCGTGGTCGGCACCGGCTGCACCACCGGCGACCCGCAGCAGCTCACCCGCACCGACATCGGGTGATCGCCCGCACAGCCGCCCTTTTCGCCCGCGCGCGGCCCGCGCCACACCGGGAATTCCACCCGATACCCTGGTGTTGACCGAGACGTCAGACGTCCCACTGCTTCGGAAGGGCCCCATGAGCACGCCTGTTCGCGACCTGATCATCGTCGGCTCCGGCCCCGCCGGGTACACCGCCGCCGTGTACGCCGCGCGCGCCGAGCTCGAGCCGCTGCTGTTCGAGGGCACCCAGTTCGGCGGTGCGCTGATGACCACCACCGAGGTGGAGAACTTCCCCGGCTTCCGCGAGGGCATCATGGGCCCCGACCTCATGGACGAGATGCGCGAGCAGGCCAAGCGCTTCGGCACCGAGATCCGCACCGAGGACGTCGACGCGATCGACCTCTCCGGCCCGATCAAGACCGTGACCGTCGGCGGCGAGACGCACCGCGCCAACGCGATCATCCTCGCCATGGGCTCGGCCGCCCGCTACCTCGGCGTCCCCGGCGAGGAGAAGCTGCTCGGCCGCGGCGTCAGCGCCTGCGCCACCTGTGACGGCTTCTTCTTCAAGGGCCAGGAGATCGTCGTGGTCGGCGGCGGCGACTCGGCGATGGAGGAGGCGATCTTCCTCACCAAGTTCGCCACCACCGTCACCGTCGTGCACCGGCGCGAGGAGTTCCGCGCCTCGCGCATCATGCTGGAGCGCGCCAAGGCCAACGAGAAGATCAAGTTCGTGCTGAACACCGAGGTGATCGCGGTCAACGGCGATTCCGCGGTGACCAGCCTGACCCTGCGCGACACGAAGACCGGGGAGACCTCCGAGCACGCCGCCACCGGGCTGTTCGTCGCCATCGGGCACGATCCCCGCAGCGAGCTGGTGCGCGGCCAGGTCGAGCTCGACGCCGACGGCTACGTCCAGGTGCAGCACCCCACCACCGCCACGAACATCCCCGGCGTCTTCGCCGTCGGCGACCTCGTGGACCACATCTACCGCCAGGCGATCACCGCGGCGGGCACCGGGTGCCGCGCCGCGATCGACGCCGAGCGGTGGCTGGGCGAGCAGGGCGACATCTCGTCGAACACGCTCGACCACGCCGGTTCCCCGGTGACCCCGGTGTCCTGACGGACCCCGTTCCAGCGCAAGGAGATAACCCGTGTCCGACAAGAAGACGGTGACCGTCACCGACGCCTCGTTCGCCGACGACGTCCTGCTCAGCGAGAAGCCCGTACTCGTCGACTTCTGGGCCGACTGGTGCGGCCCGTGCAAGATGGTCGCCCCCGTCCTGGAGGAGATCGCGGGCACGCACGCCGACAAGCTCACCATCGCCAAGCTGGACGTGGACGCCAACCCCGGCACCGCGCGCGACTACGAGGTGCTCTCGCTCCCGACCATGATGCTGTTCTCCGGTGGCAAGCCGGTCAAGAGCATCGTCGGGGCCAAGGGCAAGGCCGCGCTGCTGCGCGAACTCGAGGGCGTCATCTGACACCGGGAACCCCCGGTTCACCGTAGTATGCCTGGGACCCGCGATTGCGGCGTTACGGCTGAGGTCTGCGACAATCGACCGACGCTCCGGTCGTGCGAGGGTTCACACCGTCGCATGAGTGGGTACCCGGGATCAACGGAAGGAAAGGGCCCTCACGCATGCACCGACTTCGTCACGGCGACGGCGGTCCGGCGGTCGCGGAAGTCCGGAGCACCCTGGCGAGTCTGGGATTCCTGAACTCTCATGCGGGCGCGGACCAGAACGACCCGCCGGAGTACTGGAAGGACGTCGAGGCCACCTTCGACCACCCGCTCGACTCCGCGGTGCGCGCCTTCCAGCAGCACCGCGGGCTGCTGGTGGACGGCATCGTCGGCCCCGCGACGTACCGGGCGCTCAAGGAGGCCTCGTACCGGCTCGGCGCCCGCACCCTGATCTACCAGCTCTCCGCCCCGCTGTACGGCGACGACGTCGCCACGCTGCAGCGCCGGCTGCAGGATCTCGGCTTCTACGTGCACCGGGTGGACGGCTACTTCGGCCCGCACACGCACGAGGGGCTCACCGCCTTCCAGCGCGAGATCGGGCTTGCCGCCGACGGCATCTGCGGCCCCGACACTTTGCGCTCGCTCGAACTGCTCGGCGCCCGCGTGACCGGCGGCAATCCGCACCGGATCGCCGAGGAGGAGGTCGTGCACCGGGCCGGGCCGCAGCTCACCGGCAAGCGCATCGTGATCGATCCCGGCCTCGGCGGCCCGGACCGCGGGCACCCGGTGCCGACCGAGTTCGGCGACGTCTACGAGTCCGAGGTGCTCTGGGACCTGGCCAGCAGGCTGGAGGGCCGGATGGCCGCCACCGGCATGGAGACCTTCCTCTCCCGGCCCTGGAACGCCAACCCCAGCGATGCCGAGCGCGCCGAGACCTCCAATGCCTTCGACGCCGACCTCATGATCTCGCTGCGCTGCGCCACCAACCCGAGCCCGTCGGCGAACGGCGTCGCCGGCTTCTACTTCGGCAACTCCCACGGCTCGGTCTCGATGATCGGGCAGGTACTGGCCGGCTACATCCAGCGCGAGGTGGTGGCCAGGACCTCGCTGCAGGACTGCCGCACGCACCCGCGCACCTGGGACCTGCTCCGGCTCACCAAGATGCCGACGGTCCAGGTCGACATCGGTTACCTGACCAATGAATACGACGCCTCGGTACTCACCACGCCCCGGATGCGCGACGTGATCGCCGAGGCCATCCTGGTCTCGGTGAAGCGGCTCTACCTGCTCGGCCAGGACGACCAGCCGACCGGCACCTACACCTTCGCCGAGCTGCTCGCCGAGGAGCTGGCCGCCGCCGACCGGATGTAGTTCCCGCTCTGCACGACAGTGGCCCCGCCCGATTCCGGGCGGGGCCACTGTCGTTCGCGGGGATCAGCAGGGCGCGCCTACCCGAGCGGGCGGGGTCATCGACGCAGCCGCGAGCAACTGGTCCAGCGCGCGCTCGACATCCTCCTTCCAGCCGTGGTCGGAGTCGATCTCCAGCCGCAGCCGCGGGAAGCGGTGGTGCGGCGCCACCACCTCGAAGCCCGCGTCCTCCAGGAAGTCGGCCTCGATCATGCAGGTCTCCGGCGAGCACGGGCCGATCGAGGCGCTGGCGGTCGGCGCGGCGCCGAACGCGGGGCTGTCGATCCGCTCCAGCAGCCGCATCGACCCCGCGGTGCGGTCGCCGAGCAGGGTGGCCGGGGGAGCGGAGCGGATCCCGAACGCCTCCAGCGCCCGCACGCCGCGGCGCACCAGATCGGCCACCACGGCCTGGATCAGCTGGTGGGTGACATCGCGGTCGGCGTACATCGCTTCGGCCCGCAGCGTGGTCAGCAGGATGGCGTCCGGGCTCACCGGCGAGGTCGGGAAGAGCCCGGC
The DNA here is from genome assembly GCF_042667085.1 of Nocardia sp. NPDC057353. NCBI lineage: Bacteria > Bacillati > Actinomycetota > Actinomycetes > Mycobacteriales > Nocardiaceae > Nocardia > Nocardia sp. NPDC057353. The sequence continues at coordinate 86,964 of NZ_JBHVAK010000013.1, read as the reverse complement.
GCGCGGCACCGCGTTCGGCGGGGAGTAGATGGCACACCCCGCGCTCTGCCCGTCGACCTCGGCGACCTGGCCGCAGGAGCCCCACTCCAGCATGACCATGGAGAGCCAGGCCTCCTTCTCGAAGACCGGATCGCTGAATTCCCTGGAGTCGGCGGCGACCGCCGGATCGATCTCCCAGAAGACGCACCGCCGTGCGTGGGTGGGCAACTTGTCGAGGTCCCCGAGGGTGAGTGCTGTGACGCTGGTCGACACCGCTCTGCTCAGCCTCCAGCTGTCCGATTCGTCTACGCTCACTGGTCTCGCTCGCAAGAATAGGCGATCCGTCGAAATCCGAAACCCTTCGGGGGCGAAGCCGATTTCGCAGTCGGATTTCCGGCACTGTCACAGTGACGTTTCAAGCCTGGCCTCTCGGTCATCGGCTGACAGCGCCGAAAATCCATGGTTGGGGTCACCCGCCGAGCTGCTGCTGCTCCATCATCCCGACGATGCGTTCCAGGTCCTCGACCGAGCCGAACTCGACCACGATCTTGCCCTTTCGCTTACCCATGCTAACGACCACCCTGGTGTCGAACGACTCCGAAAGCCGCTCGGCCACGGTCTGCAACCCCGGCATGTGAATCGGCTTGCGCCGGATCGGAGCGGGCTTCAGGACGGACTCGTCGCGATTGGCGAGGGTGACGGCCTCCTCGGTGGCGCGCACCGAGAGCCCTTCGGCGACGATCCGGGCGGCCAGCACCTCCTGCGCATCCGCGCCTGCGGCCAGGCCGAGCAGCGCGCGGGCGTGGCCCGCCGAGAGCACGCCGGCCGCCACTCGGCGCTGCACCGGAATCGGCAGCTTCAGCAGCCGGATCATATTGGTGATCACCGGGCGGGAGCGGCCGAGCTTGCCCGCCAGCTCCTCGTGCGTGACGCCGAACTCCTCCAGCAGTTGCTGGTAGGCGGCCGCCTCTTCGAGCGGGTTGAGCTGCACCCGGTGGATGTTCTCCAGCAGCGCGTCGCGCAGCATGGAGTCGTCGGCGGTCTCCCGGACGATGGCCGGGATCGCGGTGAGCCCGGCCTCCTGGCTCGCCCGCCACCGCCGCTCACCCATGACGAGCTGGTAGCGGTCGGCGCCCGGCTGCACCCGGCGGACCACGATCGGCTGCATGAGCCCGAACTCGCGGATCGAGTGCACCAGCTCCGCGAGCGCGTCCTCTTCGAAGTAGGTGCGCGGCTGCTTGGGGTTCGGCTCGATCTGGTCCGGCGGGATCTCGCGGTAGACCGCGCCGCCGATGTCGACCAGCTCCGGGAGCTCGGGGAGCTCGGCGGCGCCGGTCGGCACCGCGCGGGGGAGGGGAGTGGGTACCGGGGGCTGCTCACCGAGCACGCTCCCGGTGCCGGGCGCGACGGCCGGCCCCGTCGGGATCAGCGCGGCCAGCCCGCGCCCCAATCCGCCCTTCTTCGCCTGCGTCATCGGCCTACCGATCCCTTCCTTGTTCGCCACCGACCCGTACTTCCCATCGTCGCAGGCGGTCAGGCACTGGCGGCATCATTGCGCGGCGCCACGCCGCGGGCGGCGATCTCCCGGCCCGCGTCGAGGTAGCTCATCGCACCCCGGGAACCGGGGTCGTAATCGAGCACCGTCATGCCGTAGCCGGGCGCCTCGGAGACCTTGACGCTGCGCGGGATCACCGAGCGCAGCACCACGTCACCGAAGTGCGCGCGCACCTCCTCGGCCACCTGGTCGGCCAGCTTGGTGCGGCCGTCGTACATGGTGAGGATGACGGTGGAGACGTGCAGCTCGGGGTTGAGGTGCGCCTGCACCAGCCCGATATTGCGAATGAGCTGCCCGACCCCCTCCAGCGCGTAGTACTCGCACTGGATCGGGATCAGCACCTCCTTCGCCGCCACCATGGCATTGACGGTGAGCAGGCCGAGCGACGGCGGGCAGTCGATCATGACGTAGTCGATGTTGTAGCCGGCGAGGTTGGCCTCCTGGATGGCGGCCTTGAGCCTGCCCTCCCTGGCGACCATGGAGACGAGCTCGATCTCGGCACCGGCCAGGTCGATGGTCGCCGGGATGCAGAGCAACCGCTCACTGTGCGGGCTGGTCTTGATCGCCTCCTGCACCGTGGTCTCGCCGATCAACAGCTCGTAGCTGGACGGCACGCCCGAGTGGTGCTCGATGCCGAGCGCGGTGCTGGCATTGCCCTGCGGATCGAGATCGATCACCAGCACGGTCATGCCCTGGTGCGCCAGCGCGGCCGCCAGGTTCACCGCCGTGGTGGTCTTGCCGACCCCGCCCTTCTGGTTGGCGATCGTCATGACGCGCTGTTCGCGCGGCTTCGGCACCGTCACTCCTCCTGGATGAAGCACTTGACTGGCCCGATGCGCCTCGACGGCAATCGGGGTTTCACTCGGGGAGATGTGGCCGAACGGCGTGTTCCCGAACGACTCCGCATCGAAGCTGCTGGAGTCCAGCATCCCCGGAACTCTCGACGTGGTTTCCCGTGAAACATTGGCCGGCCCGCTCGACATAACTGCTCCTAACCCGAGAACTCACAACCCCGTACACCGGTACGCACGCGCACGGAGTCGGGTCGTTCACAGCCGTGTCGGGGGATCGAGATGCGTTGCTCGGGTTCGCGAGACCCGATGGTCCGAGCGGAGCTCCCTGCTGCCGCCGTCGACACCCACATCCCTTCGTGGCAACTGCGCTCACGCCGACGGTGAACACTTTGCCAGCAGTGCGGGCGGAACGAAAGCTGAATCGCGGCGGGGCGCGAACGACACGCGGAATGTGCGTTGTTTCCCGTGAAACATCGGGCATTTTCGCGACTCCGGTCTGTTCCCGGTGCGGTTCGGGGGAGCGGGGCCGGTTCATGTTTCCCGTGAAACAGTGGGTCGACCCCTACCGCGACTTCCGCCCCTTCACCGCGCGCCGCAGGGCGGCCCGCTCGGCGCGGGGGAGCAGCTCGGCCGCGACCACGAGCGTCGGCACCTCCAGCACCTCGGCTCCACACTCGAGCACCGCGACCCCACCCGCACCGACGCGGGCCAACTCTGCGGCATCGCGCTCGACCTCCTCGCGCGCACTGCTCCCCTTGAGCGCGAGCATCCGCCCGTGTTCGCGGAGCAGCGGCATGGACCACTGCGCGAGCTTGGCGAGCGGAGCGACGGCGCGGGAGGTGACGACATCGGCGCCGCCGACCTCCTTCAGCACCCCGTCCTGTTCCGCGCGACCGCGGACCACGGTCACCGGCAGCTCGGCCTCCTCCAGGAACTCGCTCAGGAACACGGTGCGCCGGAGGAGCGGCTCGACCAGCGAGATGCGGAGGTCGGGGCGGGCGATGGCGAGCGGGATCCCGGGAAGCCCGGCGCCGCTGCCGACATCGACGACGGTCGCACCGGGCTCGATCAACTCGCCGAGCACGGCGCAGTTGAGGATGTGCCGATCCCACAGCCGGGGCACCTCGCGCGGCCCGATGAGGCCGCGCTCGACACCGGCCGAGGCGAGCGCGGCGTGGTACCGCACCGCGAGCGGCAGCCGGTCGCCGAAGATCAGCGCGGCGGCGGGCGGCGGGTCGACGGAGCTCGGCTCGACGACGCCCGGGTCAGGTTCCACGTGAAACATCCTTCCGACGACACGAGACCCCCGGACACGGCGAGGGCCCCCGGTCCGAAGACCAGAGGCCCTATCCAATCATCCGCCGCGGCGGGCCGGGTCACGCAGGGACGACCACCACGTGCCGGTTCGGCTCGACGCCCTCGCTCTCGCTCGCGACGCCGTCCACCGACGCGACCGCGTCGTGCACGATCTTGCGCTCGAACGGCGTCATCGGCACCAGCGGCTCGGGGGCGCCGCTGGCGAGCACCCGCTGCGCCGCCGCCTCGCCGAGCGCGCTCAGCTCGGTGCGGCGCTTGGCCCGCCAGCCCGCGACGTCGAGCATGAGCCTGCTGCGCTCGCCGGTCGCCTGCTGCACCGCGAGCCGGGTCAGCTCCTGCAGCGCGTCCAGGACCTCACCGTTGCGCCCGACCAGCTTGGCGAGATCCTTCCCGCCGTCGATGCTCACCACGGCGCGGTCGCCCTCGACATCGAGGTCGATGTCACCGTCGAAGTCGAGCACGTCGAGCAGCTGCTCGAGGTAGTCGCCCGCGATCTCCCCCTCTTCGATGAGCGCCTCTTCCGCGTCGCTCTCGACCTCGTCGGTCTCCGGATCGGCGTGCACAGTCGTCGTCGCCACGGTGGCGTCCCCTCCGTCGATCTCAGCAGTCATGTGTTCTTCCTTCACCTGTTCTCCGCGGGGAGCGTTCGCCTCGTTCCCCGCGACAGCGGACAGCGATCAGCGCCTACGTTTCTGGTTCGCCCGGCCGCGGTTGGCCGGGCGCTTCTGCCCGCCGGGCCGCTTCTGGCCGGAGTTCTTCCCGGCCGCCTTGGCAGGCGGCTTGGCGGCGGGCTCGGAGCCGTTGGTGCTCGCGGCCTCCTCCGACCCGGCGCCGGACTGCTGCGGCTTCTTCCTGGTGTCCACCGGCTTGGCGCCCGGCTTCGGGGCGTTCTGCGAACGCTGCTCCAGCTTCGCCTGCTTCTTCGCTTCCTCTTCCTTCTCCATGCGGCCGAAGACGAGGTGCTGCTGCGCGTAGGTCCAGATGTTGTTGGAGACCCAGTAGAGCAGGATGGCGATCGGCAGGAACGGGCCACCGACGAGCACGCCGAGCGGGAACACCCAGAGCGCGAGCTTGTTCATGATCGCGGCCTGCGGGTTGGCCGCGGCCTCCGGCGTCTGCCTGGCGACCGAGGCGCGCGCGTTGAAGTGGGTCGCGATGCTGGCGATCACCATGAGCGGGATGGCGACCAGCGCGATGCTCAGCTTGCTCGGCACCCCACCCCAGTCGGCGAAGGCCTGCAGCTCGGAGGCGGGCGCGGTGATGAACGCGGAGATCGGCGCGCCGAAGATGCGCGCGCTCAGGAAGGACTGGACGTCGGTCGCGCTGAAGACGTAGTTGGGGGTGTGCGCGTTGTCGTAGGCGCTCATGCCGAGCTGGCCGAAGCCGTGGCCGGTGCGGTTGAACGAGCGGAGCACGTGGAACAGACCGAGGAAGACCGGCACCTGGGCGAGGATCGGCAGGCAGCCCATGAGCGGGTTGAAGCCGTTCTCCTTCTGCAGCTTCTGCATCTCCAGCGCCATCTTCTGGCGGTCGTTCTTGTACTTCTTCTGCAGCTCCTTGATCTGCGGCTGCAGCTCCTGCATCTGCTTGGTGGTGCGCACCTGGCGCACGAACGGCTTGTAGAGCACCAACCGCAGCGTGAAGACGAGGAAGACGACCGCCAGCGACCAGCTGAGACCGTTGTCCGCGCCGAACACGAACCCGAATACTCGATGCCAGAACCAGAGGATCCAGGACACCGGATAGTAGATGAAATCGAGCACGGTTCTGTGTACTCCCGTCGTTACGTCTCGCCGATCACCGCGTGCGGCGATCCTTTACCAAGCCTTCGGCCCCGCCGCGTCCGCGGTGCGGCGCGCGTCCCGCTTCCGCTCCGGAACCGGGTCCCACCCACCAGGGTGCCAGGGCGCGCATTTGACCAAACGCACGACCGTCAGCAAGAGCCCGATCACCAGCCCCCTGGTGCGCAGCGCGGTGACCGCGTACTCGCTACAGGTGGGGGTGAACCGGCAGATCGGCATGCGGGTGGGGGACACGTACGTCCGGTACAGCTCGATCAGGAAGATCAGCGCTCGTGCGGGGAGCCGGACCAACCCGGCCGCGCGCTTCACGACGGACCACCGGCCCGCTCGGTCAGCCCGAGCCTGCGCAGCGCCGCGCGGAGCTGCCGGAGCAGGTCGTCCGTGCCCGCGGCGGCGGAGCCGGGGAGCGCCCGGATCACGATGTCGATATCCGCGGGCAGCTCGGGCCGCACCTGGGCGCACAGATGACGCAGGCGGCGGGCGACGCGGTGACGGATCACCGCGTTGCCCACCGCCTTGCTGACGATCAGGCCGAAGCGGGGCCCGCCGATGCGGACCTCCGGCTCGGCCGGTGGAACCTGCGTTAGCTCGCTCCCGGGGGCTGCGGACGTGCCGGAGCCCTGGTCGTACTCGTGCGTGAACGCGTGCACGACCAGATCTCGTCTCCCGATTCGCTGGCCGCGGCGCACCGTCCGGGAGAAATCGGCACGATGATGCAACCGATACGGCTCAGGCAACACCCGAGCGTCCGAGAGCGATCAGATCAGGCAGTCAGTTCGGCGCGGCCCTTGCGGCGACGCGCCGAGACGATGGCGCGACCCGCACGGGTGCGCATCCGGAGGCGGAAGCCGTGCACCCGCGCCCGACGACGGTTGTTCGGCTGGAACGTCCGCTTGCCCTTGGCCACGGTTCAACACTCCTCGAGTCGATGGGCGCCGCGCGGCACCCGAAGCTTGTCGGTGATACATCTGTCCGGCCTCGCGGCGCGGATCAGTCCCGGCGCACAGTCGGTCAATCACGACCGATTACGGTCAGCACAGGACCACCCATCACACCGGGGGATGACTGTCTGAGGGTACTGAGCCCGTTCGAGCAGGTCAAACTGGCCCCCGGCACGGTGCGCACCCCCTCCCTTCCGCACCGCAGCCCCACCGGCTATCGTGAGTTCGTCCACATCTCCCCGGCACCCGGGCCCCGCCCGCCGGACCGCAGTTGCTCATCGGTAGCTACAGAAGTGCAGGTCCAGGCCACATAGCGGCGCTCACCGGGGCTTTTCCCTTCATCCCCAGGGTTCTCCACATCTGTGGATAAATTGTGTGTAATCACCGGCCGGGTGGCATATTCGTAGAGCCGACGGTGCCACGCCGCGGTCCGGACGGGGGATTCGGGCAGCTTCGAGCCGGCTTCGGATGTATGCGGGATCACGGGTGCGCGCCCGATCATCGCGTCCTTCGGCCGTCCGCTCCACTCGACCGATTCCGGGGAGGCAATTGCATGGACGACGAGCAGAATGTGCTGGCCACCGTCTGGCCGGAGGTGGTCGCCGAGCTCACCGCCGGTTCGCCGGACGGCACGATCGCGGCGGTCTCCCGCGCCCAGCAGGCCTGGCTCAAGCTCGTCAAGCCGCTGACCGTCGCGCAGGGGTTCGCGCTGCTGTCGGTGCCGTCCTCGCTGGCGCAGGAGGCGATCGAGCGCGACCTGCGCGAACCGATCCTGCGCTCGCTCGGCCGCAGGCTCGGCCCGCAGGTCGAGGGGCTCGGGGTGCGGATCGCGGCGCCCGCGCCCGGCACGCCGGAGCGCTCGGGCACCGGGGCGAGGCACGCCAGGATGACCTCGCGGCCGGAGGCCGAGCCCGCGCGCACCGGGTACGGCCGCTACGAATCCGCCGAACCCGCCGAGCCCGCGCCGCGCGAGGAGTACCGCGGCGAGCCCGGCTACCAGGGCGGCGCCCGCTTCGCCGAGCCCGGATACCCGGAGGAGAACGAGTACCAGGGCGACACCGCCTACCGCACCAGGCCCGGTTACGGCTACTCCGCCGAGCCGGACGGCGCGCCCGCCCGCTACCCCGGCTACGGCGACCGCGGTGGCTTCGGCAGGCAGCCGGAGGAGGACGGCGCCGAGCGCAGGCCGTTCCCCGGCGCCGACGACGCCGGGTACGAGAACGCCCCGCGCTACGCCGAGCCGCGGTACGCCGAGCCGCCCCGGTTCGGCGATGGCGACGAGCTGCGCGGGTACGACGGCGAGCGGCAGCGCCCGTACCCGGAGCGCGCCCGCGACGGCGACCAGCGCGGCTTCGACGGCGCCGATCCGGGCGACCGCGGCTTCGCGCAGCCCGGCGCGGAGCGCAGGGACGGCGCGCGCACGGGTCAGGAGTCGCTCTTCGACACCGAGCTACCCGCCCGCGGCTGGAGCCGGGACGACGAGCCGGACGACCAGGCCGCGCCGCAACCGGAGCAGCCCGCCGCGCCGGACGACGAGCCGGTGGTCCCGGTGCGCAATGCCTGGCCGACCTATTTCGCCAAGAGCCAGGAGAGCTCGGCGCCGCCCTCGTCGGCCAGCCTCAATGCCAAGTACACCTTCGAGACCTTCGTCATCGGCGCCTCGAACCGGTTCGCGCACGCGGCCGCGGTGGCGATCGCCGAGGCGCCCGCCAGGGCCTACAACCCGCTCTTCGTCTGGGGCGCCTCCGGCCTCGGCAAGACGCACCTGCTGCACGCGGCCGGGCACTACGCGCAGCGGCTCTTCCCCGGCATGCGGGTCAAGTACGTCTCCACCGAGGAATTCACCAACGACTTCATCAACAGCCTGCGGGACGACCGCAAGGTCGCCTTCAAGCGGCGCTACCGAGAGACCGACATCCTGCTCGTCGACGACATCCAGTTCATCGAGGGCAAGGAGGGCATCCAGGAGGAGTTCTTCCACACCTTCAACACGCTGCACAACGCGAACAAGCAGATCGTGGTCTCCTCGGACCGGCCGCCCAAGCAGCTCGCCACGCTGGAGGAGCGGCTGCGCACCCGGTTCGAGTGGGGGCTGATCACCGATGTGCAGCCGCCGGAGCTGGAGACCCGGATCGCGATCCTGCGCAAGAAGGCGCGGATGGACCGCCTCGACGTCCCGCACGACGTGCTGGAGCTGATCGCGAGCCGGGTCGAGCGCAATATCCGGGAGCTGGAGGGCGCGCTGATCCGGGTCACCGCCTTCGCCTCGCTGAACGGCCAGCCGCTGGAGATCTCGCTGGCCGAGGTGGTGCTGCGCGACCTCATGCCGGACACCGCGGCGCTGGAGATCAACGCGGCGACGATCATGGCCGTCACCGCGGAGTACTTCAACACCACCATGGAGGAGCTCACCGGGCCGGGGAAGGCGCGGCCGCTCGCGCAGGCCAGGCAGATCGCCATGTACCTGTGCCGCGAGCTCACCGACCTCTCGCTGCCGAAGATCGGCCAGGCCTTCGGCCGCGACCACACCACGGTCATGTACGCCGAGAAGAAGGTGCGCAAGGAGATGACCGAGCGGCGCCGGGTGTACGACCAGGTGCAAGAACTCACAGCCCGGATCAAGCAGCGTTCGCGCTGATCCTTCGCTAACACCTGTGCACTGCCCCTGACCAGGGGCAGTGCATTTTTTGTGCCTGTGGATTCCTCGAGGAATCCACAGGGAATCCTCGAGGAATCAACAGGGTTGTCCACCGATTGCTCCACAGGCTCGGCGCTGACCCTCGGGAGCGTTGTGCACAGGTGGGGAATCCCCAGTTTCCACAGGCGATTTCACTCCCAGGCACTGAGCTGCGCGGATACCGGTCAGAGGGGTGTGGATTCCTCGAGGAGTTCCTGTGGACTCCTCGAGGAATCCCAAGGTAGTCCACGGATTCCTGCACAGGTGTGCACAACTGGGGTCCGATGGTGGAACAACCGGTGGATGACTCGAGGATGGATGGTGGATAACTTTCGTCCGTCCACAGCCACCCCCGGTTCATCCTCGAGCCACTCACCGGTCATCCCCAGGGCACCACGCCGCCCGACCTGCGAAATCGCCTCGAGTCCACAGATTCCACAGGACCTACTACTGCTTCAGTTCTTCTCCTAGAGAAATCTCTTTTGAAACAGGCTGTGTGGAAAACGGTGCGACGGGCTCGCGGCCGGTGGGCGACGCGGAGCAGGGAGGCGGAGCCGGGGTTCGGGCGATGGGCGCTCGACCGCGCGAGTACGGTTTGATGTCTGTCGCGTGTGCGAAACTGCGTGGGCACGGAGCACGGAACTGGACGCCAACGGGAAGGGACAGGTCGGGCGATGGAGCTTGCCGGCATGAAGTTTCGGGTCGCCCGCGAGGACTTCGCCGACTCCGTGGCCTGGGTGGCGCGCAGCCTGCCGTCCCGGCCGCCGGTGCCGGTGCTCGGCGGCGTGCTGCTGGTCGCCGACGAGGACGGGCTGACCGTCTCCGGCTTCGACTACGAGGTCTCCGCGCAGATGCGGGTCGCGGCCGAGGTCGCGGGGCCGGGCCGGGTGCTGGTCTCCGGGCGGCTGCTCGCCGACATCACCAAGTCGCTGTCGAACAAGCCGGTCGACGTCTCGCTGGACGGCACCCGGGTGCTCATCGCCTGCGGCAGCGCCAAGTTCTCGCTGCCGACCATGCCGGTGGAGGACTATCCACAGCTGCCGGAGGTGCCGCAGCAGACCGGCTCGGTCGGGGTCGACGTGTTCGGCGCCGCGGTCGGGCAGGTCGCCGTCGCGGCGGGGCGGGACGACACGCTGCCGATGCTCACCGGCATCCGGGTGGAGATCGAGGGCGAGAAGGTGGTGCTGGCCGCCACCGACCGGTTCCGGCTCGCGGTGCGGCACCTGGAGTGGCAGCCCGCCCGCCCGGACGTGCAGACCGCGGTGCTGATCCCCGCGCGCACGCTCTCCGAGGCCGCCAAGACGCTCGGCTCCGCCGATGCCCCGGTCCAGCTCTCGCTCGGCACCGGCGCGGGCGCGGACGGGCTGCTCGGCATCGTGAACGGGGGGCGGCGGACCACCACCAGGCTGCTCGACGCCGAATTCCCCAAGTTCCGCCAGTTGCTCCCCAAGGAGCACACCTCGATCGCCACGCTCGGGGTCGCGCCGCTCACCGAGGCGATCAAGCGCGTAGCGCTGGTCGCCGAGCGCGGCGCCCAGGTCCGGCTGGAGTTCTCCGCGGACGGGCTGCAGCTCTCGGCGGGCGGCGACGACGCGGGGCGCGCCGAGGAGTGGCTGGAGGTCGAGTTCCGCGGCGAGCCGCTGACCATCGCGTTCAACCCCGGCTACCTGGTGGACGGCCTCTCCGCGCTGCACGCGGAGCGGGTGACCTTCGGCTTCACCACGCCGAGCCGCCCCGCCGTGCTGCTGCCCGCCACCGAGGAGGAGCCGCAGCCCGCGGAGTCGGGGGCGTTCGCGGCCATCGAGAGCCCGTACACCTACCTGCTGATGCCGGTCCGGCTGCCCGGGTGAGCGGCGCGCGGCCCGGTCCCGCCGCGCGGGGGTAGCGCATGTTCGTGCGCGCGCTCGCGCTGCGGGACTTCCGCTCCTGGGAACACCTCGATGTCGAGTTGTCCCCAGGCCGCACGGTGCTCCTGGGGGCGAACGGCAACGGCAAGACCAACGTGCTGGAGGCGCTCGGCTACCTCGCCACGCTCGCCTCGCACCGGGTCTCCGCCGACGCCCCGCTGATCCGCACCGGCACCGAGCGCGCCCGGATCGGCGCCACGGTCGTGAACGCGGGCCGGGAGCTGCGGGTCGATCTGGAGCTGAACCAGGGCGCCGCGAACCGCGCGCAGATCAACCGCTCGCCCGCGCGCAGGCCGCGGGAGATCCTCGGCATCCTGCACACCGTGCTCTTCGCCCCGGAGGATCTCGCGCTGGTGCGCGGCGACCCGGGGGAGCGCCGCCGCTTCCTGGACGAGCTGGCCACCGCGCGGCTGCCCCGGCTCGCCGCCGTGCGCTCGGACTACGACCGGGTGCTCCGGCAGCGCGCCGCGCTGCTCAAGACGGCGGGACGGCAGGCACGGTCGCGCTCCGACCTGAGCACGCTGGACGTGTGGGACGGGCACCTCGCGGCGCACGCCGCGGTGCTGCTCGAGCACCGGCTGCGGCTGGTGCACGACCTGGCGCCGCACCTGACCGAGGCGTACCGGTCGCTGGCCCCGGAGTCGAGGGCCGCCGCGATCGGCTACCGCAGCGGCTACCTGCCCCCCGAGCTGCTCGACCCGGCCCGCCCGCCCGCCGACACCGACGCGGCCGAGCTGGAGGCGGTGCTGCTGCGCGAGCTCGCGGCGGCGCGGCCGCGGGAGCTGGAGCGCGGGGTGTGCCTGGTCGGCCCGCACCGCGACGACCTGGAGCTGCTGCTCGGCGGCGGCCAGGCCAAGGGCTTCGCCAGCCACGGGGAGTCCTGGTCGTTCGCGCTGGCGCTGCGGCTGGCCGCCTTCGAGCTGCTGCGCGGCGCGGGCGCCGAACCGGTGCTGCTGCTCGACGACGTCTTCGCCGAACTGGACCGGCGCAGGCGCTCCGCGCTGGCGGCGGTCGCGGCCGCCGCCGAGCAGGTGCTGATCACCGCGGCGGTGCCGGAGGACGTGCCGGCGGAGCTGGATGCGAGGCCATTGCGGGTGCACACCACCGGGGACCGGGACAGCCGGATCTCCCGGCTCGCCGCGGACGCAGGCGCTGCCGTAGAGTGACACGGCGCGCGCGGCCCTCGGACACCATCCCCAGTTCTCCCCGGACTTCCGGACCATCACCAGGTACCTGTGGAGAAAGTCGGGACAACCGGCGCGCCGGTGACCGGTAAACCGCTGCTCGAGGCCTTCCGCAAGTCTTTCGAGCAGTGCAAAAACCTACCGCGAACAGGCGTTCGACGGGCAGAGGCGCCGGTGGGGTGCGCTCGGGCGAGCAGCGGAGCCGGTATCCGCAGCACCTGTGGATAACGTGCGAAACCTGGGGATAACTCTCCGGCGCAGCGGTGAAGGGAGCGCCCCGATGACCGATCACGACGATGCGGGCGGCCCGCCCACACCGCCGTCACCAGCGCCGACGACCGGTCAGGGCGAGCAGCCGGAGCTGCGCGGAATCGACCTCGCCCGGCGTGCGCTGGAGGAGGCGCGGGCCGCCGCCCGCGCCGCCGGAAAGTCGGTCGGGCAGGGCCGCGCCTCGCCGCGCCGGAGCGCGCGGCGCGCGGGCCGCAGGCGCAGCGGCTGGTCCGGCGCCGGGCCGGACCAGCGCGACCCCCAGCTCTTCTCCAGCCTGGCGGGCTCGCTGGTTCGCAGCAGGGGCTGGTCGGCCAAGGTCGCCGAGGGGGTGATCTTCGGCCGCTGGGCCGGGGTGGTCGGCGAGGACGTCGCGGCGCACGCCGCCCCGGTCTCGCTGCGCGAGGGGGTGCTGCACATCCAGGCGGAGTCCACCGCGTGGGCGACCCAGCTGCGCATGCTGCAGAGCCAGATCCTGGCCAAGATCACCGCGGCGGTCGGCCCCGGCGTGGTGACCTCGCTGCGCATCGCCGGGCCCGCGGCGCCGAGTTGGCGCAAGGGCGACCGGCACGTCAAGGGCCGCGGCCCGCGCGACACCTACGGCTGAGTCTGGCAGTTATCTGATACTCAGTGTTACATTCAATCCCGACGAGGCGGCACCGGTTTCACGTGGAACCGTCCGCGCCTGCGAAAGGATTGTCGATGGCCTTCCCCGCCGAACCCACCGTGACCGTGCGCCGCGGCGACGTCGACCTGGCCGTCTTCGAGACCGGCGCCCCGGACGGCCCGCCCGTGCTGCTGGTGCACGGCTGGCCGGACACGCACGCGCTCTGGGGGTCGGTCGCCGACGAGCTGGCGGCGGAGCACCGCGTCATCGCCTTCGACAACCGCGGCGCGGGCGCGAGCACCGTCCCCGCGGCGGTCCCGGACTACCGGATCGAAGAGCTCGCCGCCGACGTGCGCGCGGTGCTCGCCGCCGTCGCACCGGGCGAGCGGGCGCACCTGGTCGGCCACGACTGGGGCGGCGTGCTCGGCTGGGAGGTCGCCGCCGCGCCGGACGCGGCCGCCGCCATCGCCTCCTTCACCTGCGTCTCCGGCCCCAACCTCGACTACCTCGGCGCCTACCTGCGCGGCCCGCGCAGCGCGAGCCGGGTGGCGGGCGCGCTGCAGCAGTCGGTGGCCTCGGCGTACACCGTCGCCTTCCAGATTCCCGGGCTGCCCGACCCGGTGCTCCGGCTGCTGGCCCCGCGCTGGCCCGCCTTCCTGACGTTTTTCGACGGGATCGACCCCGCCCTCGTCACCCCGGCGCCGACCCTCGCGCGCGACATGGTGAACGGATTGCGGCTGTACCGGGCCAATATCCGGCACAGGCTGCGCGCGCCGCGTCCGCGCCCGGTCGAGGTCCCGGTGCAGCTGGTGGTCGCTACCGGCGACCGCGCGGTGCGCCCGGTGGTGCACGCCGAGGCGCCGAACTGGGTGCGCGACCTCCACACCGTGCGGCTGGACGGCGGGCACTGGACCCCGCTCTCGCACCCGGCCGAGCTGGCCGCCGCGGCCGCGGGCTTCATCGCCGGGGCGGGCGCCGCGCGGGCGAGCTGAGGTCCCGCTCCGCACTGCCCCCTGATCGCCCGGAGATGCCTTTCGGAGCGCTCGGAGGCGGACCGGTCCCGCCGGAATCCGATTTCAGGGCTCCTGGAAGCTCTCAGGGGTGTCGCAGGTACCGCGTATGTCGCCCCTGCCAGTAGGATGGTGAGGTAACCAGCGGCGAGGCGCTCGGCTCGATCGGCACCGCCACCCGTGGATCGGCGTGATCTCCCCAACCGCACCGGTCGGGGGGCACGTGTGCGCGCGCCGGGCGAGAGGCCGGGATCAGCAAGTAAGGAGAGCTACCGACCAGTGGCTGCCAAGGACTCCAACGCATCGAGCTCGACAACGGGCAAGCAGGACTACGGTGCCTCCTCCATCACGGTGCTCGAAGGGCTGGAGGCGGTCCGCAAGCGCCCTGGCATGTACATCGGCTCGACCGGTGAGCGCGGCCTGCACCACCTCATCTGGGAGGTGGTGGACAACTCGGTCGACGAGGCGATGGCCGGGTACGCGAGCAAGGTCGAGGTGACCCTGCTCGCCGACGGCGGCGTCGAGGTGGTCGACGACGGCCGCGGCATCCCGGTGGAGATGCACGCCCAGGGGGTGCCGACCGTCGAGGTCGTCATGACACAGCTGCACGCGGGCGGCAAGTTCGACTCGGACTCGTACGCGGTCTCCGGCGGCCTGCACGGCGTCGGCATCTCGGTGGTGAACGCGCTCTCCACCACCGTCGAGGTGGAGATCGATCGCGACGGCTACCACTGGAACCAGACCTACAAGGACGCCTCGCCCGGCAAGCTGATCCAGGGCGACGCCACCTCCGCCACCGGCACGACGGTGCGGTTCTGGGCCGACCCGGAGATCTTCGAGACCACGGTCTACAACTTCGAGACGGTATCCCGCAGGCTGCAGGAGATGGCGTTCCTGAACAAGGGGCTGACCATCAAGCTCACCGACCAGCGGGTGACCGCCGACGAGGTGACCGCGGACGAGGCGGGCGACACCGCCGCGGCGCCGAAGCACGCCGACGAGGCGGCCGCCGAGCAGGCCGAGCAGAAGGTCAAGACCAGGACCTACCACTACCCCGGTGGCCTGGAGGACTTCGTCCGGCACATCAACCGCACCAAGCAGGCGATCCACAACTCCGTCGTCGGCTTCACCGGCAAGGGCACCGGGCACGAGCTCGAGGTCGCCATGCAGTGGAACTCCGGCTACTCGGAGTCGGTGCACACCTTCGCCAACACCATCAACACGCACGAGGGCGGCACCCACGAGGAGGGCTTCCGCGCGGCGCTGACCACGGTGGTGAACCGGTACGCCAAGGACAAGAAGCTGCTCAAGGAGAAGGACGGCAACCTCACCGGCGACGACATCCGCGAGGGGCTCGCCGCCATCGTGAGCGTCAAGGTCGGGGAGCCGCAGTTCGAGGGGCAGACCAAGACCAAGCTGGGCAATACCGAGGTCAAGTCGTTCGTGCAGAAGACCTGCAACGAGCACCTGCAGCACTGGTTCGAGGCGAACCCGGCGGACGCCAAGACCATCGTGCAGAAGGCGGTCTCCTCGGCGCAGGCCCGGGTCGCCGCGCGCAAGGCGCGCGAGCTGGTGCGCCGCAAGTCCGCCACCGACCTGGGCGGGCTGCCGGGCAAGCTGGCCGACTGCCGCTCCAAGGACCCGCACAAGTCCGAGATCTACATCGTGGAGGGCGACTCGGCAGGCGGCTCGGCCAAGTCCGGCCGCGACTCCATGTACCAGGCGATCCTGCCCATCCGCGGCAAGATCATCAATGTCGAGAAGGCGCGCATCGACCGGGTCCTCAAGAACAACGAGGTGCAGTCGATCATCACCGCGTTCGGCACCGGCATCCACGACGAGTTCGACATCGCCAAGCTGCGGTACCACAAGATCGTGCTGATGGCCGATGCCGACGTGGACGGCCAGCACATCTCGACGCTGCTGCTCACCCTGCTCTTCCGCTTCATGCGGCCGCTGGTCGAGCACGGCCACGTCTACCTGGCGCAGCCGCCGCTGTACAAGCTCAAGTGGCAGCGCGGCGAGGCCGAGTTCGCCTACTCCGACCGGGAGCGCGACGGCCTGCTCGAGGCCGGGCTGGCGGCGGGCAAGAAGATCAACAAGGACGACGGCATCCAGCGCTACAAGGGTCTCGGCGAGATGAACCCGAAGGAGCTGTGGGAGACCACCATGGATCCCAGCGTCCGGGTGCTGCGCCAGGTCACCCTGGACGACGCGGCCGCCGCCGACGAGCTGTTCAGCGTGCTGATGGGCGAGGACGTCGAGGCCCGCCGCAGCTTCATCACCCGCAACGCCAAGGACGTCCGCTTCCTCGACGTGTAACCGGTGACGCGCCGCCGCCCAGCGGCGGCGCTCCCGCGTTCCCGCACGTCAGCCCACCAAGGAGACTTCCCGCATGACCGACACCACGCTGCCACCGAACGGCGCGGGCGACCGGATCGAACCGGTCGACATCCAGCAGGAGATGCAGAACAGCTACATCGATTACGCCATGAGCGTGATCGTCGGCCGCGCGCTGCCCGCGGTGCGCGACGGCCTGAAGCCGGTGCACCGCCGGATCCTCTACGCGATGTACGACAACGGCCACCGCCCGGACCGCGGCTACGTGAAGTCCGCCCGCCCGGTCTCCGAGACCATGGGCAACTACCACCCGCACGGCGACTCGGCGATCTACGACACCCTGGTCCGGATGGCCCAGCCGTGGTCCATGCGGTACCCGCTCGTCGACGGCCAGGGCAACTTCGGCTCGCGCGGCAACGACGGCGCCGCCGCCATGCGCTACACCGAGTGCAGGCTGACGCCGCTGGCCATGGAGATGCTGCGCGAGATCGACCACGAGACGGTCGATTTCATCCCGAACTACGACGGCAAGACGCAGGAGCCGACGGTCCTGCCGAGCCGCGTGCCGAACATGCTGATGAACGGCAGCAACGGCATCGCGGTCGGCATGGCGACGAACATCCCGCCGCACAACCTCACCGAGCTCGCCGCCGCCATCTACTGGGCGCTGGACAACCACGACGCCGACGAGGAGACCACCCTCGCGGCCTGCATGGAGCGGATCAAGGGCCCGGACTTCCCGACCGCCGGGCTGATCGTCGGCACCCAGGGCATCCACGACGCCTACACCACGGGCCGCGGCTCGATCCGGATGCGCGGGGTGGTGGAGATCGAGGAGGACAACCGCGGCCGCACCACGATCGTCATCACCGAGCTGCCCTACCAGGTCAACACCGACAACTTCATCAACGCGATCGCCGAGCAGGTCAAGGACGGCAAGATCGCGGGCATCTCGGACATCCACGACGAGTCGTCGGACCGGGTCGGGCTGCGCATCGTGATCACCGTCAAGCGCGACGCCGTCGCCAAGGTGGTGCTGAACAACCTCTACAAGCACACCCAGCTGCAGACCAGCTTCGGCGCCAACATGCTCTCGATCGTCGGGGGCGTGCCGCGCACGCTGCGCCTGGACCAGATGATCCGGTTCTACGTGAACCACCAGATCGAGGTCATCATCCGGCGCACGAAGTACCTGCTGCGCAAGGCCGAGGAGCGGGCCCACATCCTGCGCGGCCTGGTCAAGGCGCTGGACGCGCTGGACGAGGTGATCGCGCTCATCCGCCGCTCGGCCAATACCGACACCGCGCGCACCGGGCTGATGCAGCTGCTCGACATCGACGAGATCCAGTCCACCGCCATCCTGGACATGCAGCTGCGCAGGCTCTCGGCGCTGGAGCGGCAGAAGATCGTCGACGACCTGGCCAAGATCGAGCTGGAGATCGCCGACTACAAGGACATCCTGGCCAAGCCGGAGCGGCAGCGCGCGATCGTCCGCGACGAGCTCGCCGAGATCGTCGACCGGTACGGCGACGACCGGCGCACCCAGATCGTCTCGGCCGACGGCGACGTCGCCGACGAGGACCTGATCGCCCGCGAGGACGTGGTCGTCACCATCACCGAGACCGGCTACGCCAAGCGCACCAGGACCGACCTCTACCGCAGCCAGAAGCGCGGCGGCAAGGGCGTGCAGGGCGCAGGGCTCAAGCAGGACGACATCGTCAAGCACTTCTTCGTGACCTCGACGCACGACTGGCTGCTCTTCTTCACCAACAAGGGCCGGGTGTACCGGGCCAAGGCGTACGAGCTGCCGGAGGCCAACCGCACCGCGCGCGGCCAGCACGTGGCCAACCTGCTCGCCTTCCAGCCGGACGAGAAGATCGCCCAGATCATCCAGATCAAGACCTACGCCGACGCGCCGTACCTGGTGCTCGCCACCAAGAACGGCCTGGTCAAGAAGTCGCGGCTGACCGACTTCGACTCCAACCGGAGCGGCGGCATCGTCGCGGTGAACCTGCGCGACACCGACGAGCTGGTCGGCGCGGTGCTCTGCTCCGCCGAGGAGGACCTGCTGCTGGTCTCGGCCCAGGGGCAGTCGATCCGCTTCGCCGCCACCGACGAGGCGCTGCGCCCGATGGGCCGCGCCACCTCCGGCGTGCAGGGCATGCGCTTCAACGCCTCGGACGAGCTGCTCTCGCTGAACGTGGTGCGCTCCGGCACCTACCTCCTGGTGGCGACCTCGGGCGGCTACGCCAAGCGCACCGCCATCGAGGAGTACACCGCGCAGGGCCGCGGCGGTAAGGGGGTACTGACCATCCAGTTCGATGCCAAGCGTGGCACGCTTGTCGGGGCACTCATCGTCGACGACGACGACGAGCTCTACGCGATCACCTCCGTCGGGGGCGTCATCCGGACCGCGGCGAGGCAGGTCCGCAGGGCGGGCAGGCAGACCAAGGGCGTGCGATTGATGAACCTCGGCGATGGGGATACCTTGCTTGCAATCGCACGCAATGCCGACGAGCCCGATCAGGTCGAAGACCCCGGTTCCTCCCAGCAGTAGTCCTCCAGCGGCGGCACAGAACGGACCCAAGGAATCCCATTGACCACTCCGAATCAGCCGAACGACGAGCGCCAGCAGACGAACGGCGTGACCGAGCGGATCGCACCGTCACCCATCCCGCCGCGCCCGATTCCGCGTCCGGGAGGCGAGAACGGAACGGATGCGCCGGGCAATGGTCAGGGCCAGGCGCCTGCCGCGCAGGCGCAGGGGCAGGGTCCGCAGAACAACCAGGGCGCGCCGAAGCAGGGCACCGGCCAGCTGCCGCAGCGGCAGCCGGGTAGTTCGAATCCGGCTGCGGCGCAAGGGCAGTCGGGGAGGCCGGGGCAGGGGTCCGGCGGCCCCGGCCAGGGGGCGTCGTACGGCCCGCAGGGCGCGCAGCAGGGTCAGGGCGCGCAAGGCCAGCAGCAGGGGCAGGGTGCGCAGGGTCAGGGTGGCCAGCAGGGCCAGCAGGTCGGTGGGGAGCGGGCGCCCGAGGCCCCGAAGACCGGTGACCAGGAGACCGTGCGGCTCGGCGGCAAGACGCCGGGGCAGGAGAACGGCGGCGCGGGCGGGCAGCAGGGCTTCAAGGACGGCGGCTGGGGGCAGCTGCCGCAGCGCGAGGCGCAGTCCAACCTGCCGCAGCGGGAGCCGCAGTCCAACCTGTACCGCCCCGGCCAGTCGCCGGTCACCGGCCGCCCTGCCGGTTCGGCCGGGCTCGGCGGCGGCGTGACCAACGCCAGGACCACCGCCGACCTCGCCGCCAAGGCCGCCCGCAAGGAAGCGGCGATGACCAAGTCGGTCGGCATCGACGGCCCCACCCGCAGCATCTCGCGGCCGGAGCTGGTCAAGGACATGCCGGATCTCTCCGATATCCGGCACCCGCTGCCGCAGCAGCAGCCGCAGCCGGACCCGTCGCTGCCGCACTACACCCCCGGCCAGCAGCAGCCGCAGCCGATCTCGCCCTCCGCCCCGGTCGCCGTGGCGGCGGCGGTGCAGGCGGGCGAGCCGCTGCGCGCGACGGTGCAGATCCGCCGGATCGACCCCTGGTCGACCCTGAAGATCACGCTGGTCATCAGCGTCGCCATGTTCTTCGTGTGGATGCTCGCCGTCGGCCTGCTCTACATCGTGCTGGAGGGCATGGGGGTCTGGGAGCGGCTGGACACCACGCTCGGCGACATGGTCTCCCAGGAGGGCGGCTCGGCCAGCCTGATCGACGCGGGCACGGTCTTCGGCTACGCGGGCGTCATCGGGCTGGTGAACGTGGTGCTCTTCACCGCGCTCGGCACCGTCGGGGTGTTCATCTACAACCAGTGCTGCGACCTCGTCGGCGGCATCCAGGTGACGCTCGCCGACCCGGACTAGACCACTCCGGCTGGTAGCGCCTCGTACGGCGCTACCAGCCGTTTTGGTCCCGGGAGGTGGTGTTGTGTACTCTCGACACGTTCGATCCGGTCGAACGACACGGGCCTATAGCTCAGGCGGTTAGAGCGCTTCGCTGATAACGAAGAGGTCGGAGGTTCAAGTCCTCCTAGGCCCACTCCTTTGTCTTCACACACTCCGTAAGGTTCCCGCGAGTTCGGTGGGGTTCACCGTTTGATCTTCTCGATGGGGTATCCGGCCAGCGAGAACACCGCGACCGAGTAGCAGGCCAAACCAATCAGAATGGGCAGCGGAATCTCGCCCTCCGGGTCGGCGGCAACCCACAGCGCATAGCAGGCCGGCGGCAGGCACAGCAGAGCCGCCGTCGTCTCGCACCACGCAACGAGGTCATTGGCCCGCTTACGGCGCGCCGGGTCGGTGCGAGTGGTGTCGGGGATCTCCGCGCCCCAGCCCTCGGTCGAGCTGGTCGCGGTACCGCGGAAGCCCTTCGCTGCTGCGAGGGCGCAGGCGATGGCTACCAGGATGAAGATCAGTGCGACGAGGAATGCGCGCATTCGCTGCCCCTGTTCTGTTGCCGAGCTACTCCTTTCGACGGCGCCGGGGTGCCGTCGGTTCCACTGCCCGCGGAGAAACTGGCGAAAGTCGCTTCGGCGTCCGGCTGTCGACGGGCGCACTGTCGGCGAAACAGCGGATACCGCTGAGTGCGGGAAATTCCTACGCTGACTCGGGCGTGGTTGGGAGCGGCTCATGGCGGCGCTCGACAGCGGCGAGATCGCCTGGGATCGAGCACAGCTACGGTTGGATGCGGCGACTCTGCGCGCACTGCCGCGCGGGTCGGCGTCGAGCATCGAGGCGGTGGCCGGATCCGCGCGCCTGCGCTCTCCGCACCGGGCGACCGCATCGGCTTCGAGATCGCCAACGCGGTGCACCACTTCGGGCTCCTCGGCCGGCCCAGGCTCAGCGCCGCACTGGGCGGGTGGCTGACCGGTTAGGCCGGGGCCCACTCAGTCGGTACCCTGGTCCGGTACGACGGTGGTAGGGAGACTCCCCGATCCACTCCCCGGTAACGCGCACAGTAGGGTGGAACCATGAAGCTTCTTCTCACCGTCGGAGTCGTGGCAGCGGTACTCCTCGCGGTTACCAAGCTCCGCAAGCGGGACGAAGCCGATCTCTGGAACGAGGTCACTTCCCGCTGACGCGGATCCTCGGCTCGGGGCCTTAGCTCAATTGGCAGAGCACTGCCTTTGCAAGGCAGGGGTTAGGGGTTCGATTCCCCTAGGCTCCACAATTCTTCGCCCTCTACCTGTGACAACGGGTAGGGGGCGATGTGCGCTCGAGGCGAGCCCTCTCGAATCACTGCGCGCAGCTGGACAAACAGAGTGATCCCCACGCCCGACGCCGGGTGAACACCGCCCGGCGTCGGGCGTCACCACCCACGACGTCGAGATAATCGCTCGCGAAACAGGCGACCGCGTGGCCGACGAAATCGTCGGATCGCGCCCGCTCGAAGGGCTGGGCTGACTACAGGAAGTCCAGCTTTCTACTCCATAGCTGTCGGCGCCTGCCCGTAGGGTGGGCGCATTGTCGGTGGATACGTGTAGGGGTGCGCGTGGCGAACAGGGGTAGGCGGGCGCGGAGCAGGGGGGTGAACGGCGCCGTCTCGGCGGTCGTGGCGCTGGTGCTGCTCGCGATCGTGGCGGCGCCGGTCTGGCGGTGGATCTCCGAGAACGCGGCGCTGGTCGCGGTGGCGGCGCTGCTGCTGGTCGGCGCGGTGATCGCGGTGAGCATGTGGTGGAGCGGGCTGGCGGCGCGCAGGCGGCTGCGGCGGGAGCGGCGGATCCGGGCGGCGCTGACCTTCGCCGAGATGAGCGCGGGGCAGTTCGAGCACGCGCTGGCCGATCTGTGCAGGCGGGACGGGTGCACCAGGGTCGCGGTGGTCGGTGGGGCCGGTGATCTCGGGGCCGATGTCGTCGCCCGCGCTCCGGACGGTAGGCGGATCGTGCTGCAGGCCAAGCGGTACCGGGTGGACAACTGGGTGTCGGGGCCGGATCTGCAGAAGTTCGGCGGCACCTGCTTCGCGGTGCACGGCGCCGACGTGGCCGCGGTGGTCACCACCGCGGGCGGGTTCCGCAAGCAGGCGCGGGAGTACGCGGCGCACATGGGGATCGTGCTGGTGGACAACCACGAACTCACCGCGTGGCAGACCGGGGAGGGGCCGCCGCCGTGGGAGTGAGCGACCGGTTACCGTTGGGCGTGCTGCTCGATCACCTGCTCACCGGCGCGCCCGGCGGCGACCCGCTCGATTCGGTCGCCGCGGCCTGGTCCGCGCACCGGCTGGTCACCGCGCGCTGCGCCGACACGATCGATGCCGCGGTGCTCGGCGGCTGGGCGGCCGACCGGCTCGGCTACGCCTTCGTCGCCGGCTACCAGGAGGCGCTACGGGCGCTGCTGCCCGGGCTGCCGTCGGCGGCGCTGGTGTCGCTGGCCGCCACGGAGGCGGGCGGGGCGCACCCCGCCGTCATCGAGACGGCGCTGCGGCCGCGGGGCGACGGCTGGACGGTCAGCGGGACCAAGACCTTCGCCACGCTCGGCACCGAGGCCGACGTGCTGGTGGTGGTCGCGAGCGCGGGGCCGGGCGCGGACGGCAGGAACACCGTGCGCACCGCGATGGTCGACCCGCGCGGTCCCGGGGTTCGCGCCGAGCCGCTGCCCCCGACCCCCTTCGCGCCGGAGATCCCGCACGCCGTCCTGACGCTCACCGACGCACCGGCGGTTCCGCTGCTCGGCGACGGCTACGCCGACCACCTCAAGCCGTTCCGCACCTTCGAGGACGCGCACGTGCTCGCCGCGACGCTCGGGCAGCTGGTCCGGGTGGCCAGGCAGGCAGGCTGGCCGCCCGCGATGGTGCAGCGGCTGCTCGGCGCGGTGGCCGAGGTGCGCGGGCTCGGGCTCGGCAGGCCGTCCGGTGCGCCCGCGGTGCCCGCCGGGCCGCCGGACCCGGTGCTCGCGGTGGCGAAGTCGCCCGCGGTGCACATCGCGCTGGCGGGCACGCTGGATCTGGTCGACCAGCTGCTCGCCCAGATCGGATCGCTGTGGAACTCGGCCGATCCGGTGGTCAGGGAGCGCTGGGAGCGCGATCGGCGGCTGCTGAACACCGCCGAGCGGGTGCGCGCGCTGCGCACCAGCGCCGCCTGGCAGGCCATCGCCCGGGGGTGACCGGCGGGTAGCCCGGCGCTCGCTCCGGCACCGGGAATGCCCCGGCGGCGGGACGGCGAAACTTCCTGGAAAAAGGGGAGCGGGCCTCGGCGAAGGGGGGGAGTTAGCCGAGGCCCGCGTGTGGTCGGCCCGGGGGGGAGGGGCCGACGACAACGATCCTACGCGAAGATTCGCGTTCGCGGGTGCGTGGCAAGCACCACTTTCGGAGAATTTTCCCGGGTGCGGCGGGCGGCACCCCGGTGCGGCCGCGGCGGCCCGCGGGCCGGTCCGGATGGCGGGTGCCCGAAGTTTGCCAAAAGGGCTGGCCCGCATTGGTATACCCGTCAACAACCGGACAATTCGCGGCGGTGCCTGCCGGTGGGGCGGCGCCCCCGGACCGGAGCGGATCGGCGCGGGTGAACGTCGCCGTCCCGCGTGTCGCGGTCACCCCGGGGAGCGGTCGAGTAGTCCACTACGCGTGTTCGGAGCGCGGGCGGCGACCCAGGATGGGATCCGGTCGCACCCCGCGGTAACCCCGAGCGTCGCGGGGTGCGGCCCTCCCGGTCGAATCGAATCGGCGTTCGCGCAGGCAGCGCGGAAATTTTCGCCGAAAACCCGGAGAATTCGATGGAATCTGTCGGACCCCGGAGTAATACTGGCGCCCGAATCGGTCCGCCACGAACTCAGGAGAATCATGCCCGACGCAATCGTCGCCGAGGGGCTGGTCAAGCGGTACGGCAAGGTGGTGGCGCTGGACGGACTCGACCTGACGGTGCCGGAGGGCACGGTGACCGCGCTGCTCGGCCCGAACGGCGCGGGCAAGACCACCACGGTCCGCGTGCTCACCACGCTGCTCATCCCGGACGCCGGGAAGGCCACCGTCGCCGGGATCGATGTCCTCGGCAATCCACGCAAGCTGCGCTCCCGGATCGGGACATCGGGCCAGTACGCGGCCGTCGACGAATACCTCACCGGCTTCGAGAATCTGGAGATGGTGGGCAGGCTCTACCACCTCGGGACCAAGCGCGCCAAGGAGCGCGCCACGGAGCTGCTCGACCGGTTCCGGCTCAGCGACGCGGGCGACCGCCCGGTGCGCACCTACTCCGGCGGCATGCGCCGCAGGCTCGACCTGGCGGGCGCGCTGGTGGCGAACCCGCCGGTGCTCTTCCTCGACGAGCCGACGACGGGGCTGGACCCGAGGGCCAGGTTCGACCTCTGGGACGTCATCGAGGAACTGGTCGCGGGTGGCACCACGCTGCTGCTCACCACCCAGTACCTGGAGGAGGCGGACCGGCTGGCCGACTCCATCGCGGTGATCGACCACGGCACCGTGATCGCGCAGGGCACCGCCGACGAACTCAAGTCCATGGTCGGCGGCGACCGGATCGAGCTCACCGTCGACGACCAGGCGAAGGTGGCTGCGGCGCAACAGCTCCTGCAGGGCCTCGCGGACGGCGACATCCAGGTCGAGCAGGGGCTGCGCAGGCTCACCGTGCCGGTGAGCGACGGCTCGTCGGCGCTGGTCGCCACGATCGGCAGGCTCGCCGAGAACGACATCCGGCTGCGCGACATCGCGCTGCGCAGGCCCTCGCTCGACGACGTCTTCCTCACCCTCACCGGCCACGAGGCCGAGGAGCGGCAGCCCGCCGACGGCGAGGATGCCCGCTTCACCCCGGACGCGGCGCCCGCGCGGTCCGCCAAGGAGCTCGAATCGACGGAAGGACGGACCCGATGACCGCCACGAGTACGCCGGTGCAGCTGCCCGGCGACCCCGGGCTGGTGGAACGGCTGCGCATCGTGGTGATCGACAGCGTCACCGTGACCAAGCGCAATGTCATCAAGATCAAGCGCGTGCCGGACGTGCTGGTCTTCGCGACGCTGTCGCCGATCATGTTCGTGCTGCTCTTCGCCTACGTCTTCGGCACAGCGATCCAGGTGCCCGGGCTGGAGGGCGGGTACCGCGAGTTCCTGATCGCGGGCATCTTCGTGCAGACCGTCGTCTTCGGCTCCACCTTCACCGGCGCCGGGCTGGCCGAGGACATGCAGAAGGGCATCATCGACCGGTTCCGGTCGCTGCCGATGGCGCCGGTCGCGGTGCTCGTCGGGCGGACCGTGAGCGATGTGGTGATCAATGTGGTCAGCCTGGTGGTCATGTCGCTGACCGGGCTCGTGGTCGGCTGGCGGATTCGCGGGTCGCTGCTGGACGCGGTGCTCGCCTACGCGCTGCTGCTGCTCTTCGCCTACGCGCTGTCCTGGATGATGGCGACGGTGGGGCTGCTGGTGCGCACCCCCGAGGTGTTCAACAACGCCAGCTTCATGGTGATCTTCCCGCTCACCTTCCTGGCCAACACCTTCGTGCCGATCGATGACCTGCCTGGCGTGCTCAAGGTGTTCGCGGAGTGGAACCCGGTCTCGGCGCTGGCGCAGGCCAGCCGCGAGCTGTTCGGCAACACCAGCCCGGTGGCGCCGCCGTCGGACGCCTGGTCGATGCAGAACCCGGTGGCGACCACGCTGATCTGGGTCGTCGTCATCCTGGCGGTCTTCATCCCGGTGTCGCTGCGGCAGTACCAGCGCGCGGTGAGCCGGTAGGGCGCGGTCAGGCGGTGGTGCCGCCCGGCTCCGGCTCGCCGATGCCCGCGCTGCGCGTGTAGCCGATGCGCGGCGGCGCCGGGGCGGGGGCGGGCGGCTGCGGGCGGCGGCTGCGGGCCACCGCGGCGGCGGCGCCCGCGGCGGTGACGGCGGCCGCGGCGATCAGGCGGTTGCGCAGGCGGGAGCGGGAAGCCGAGCTCATGGCACCACTGTGGCACACCGGCCGCGATCGCGCCGAATCCCCTGCCGACCTGCGCGATCTCCGAGAGATGGCAGGATGGCCGGTGGTACCGCCGCGCGGCGGGAACGGAGCGAGGGAGACGATGCAACCACAACCGCCCGCCCCCGTCTGCGTCCGGCACCGGGATCGGGTCACCGGCCTCGCCTGCACCCGGTGTGGCCGCCCGGCCTGCGCGGACTGCCTGCGCCCCGCCGCGGTGGGGCAGCACTGCGTCGACTGCCTGCAGCAGGATCGGCGCTCCGCGCCGCAGGTGCGCACGGTGGCGGGCGCGCCAGCGGGCGCCGCGCCGCGCCCGCTGGTCACCTACGCGCTCATCGCGATCAACCTGGCGATCTTCGGCATCACCGCGGCGCAGGCGAACAGCGTGGTGGACAACCAGCGCTCCCGGCTCTTCCTGGAGTGGGTGCTCTACCCGCCCGCGGTCGCGGACGGCGAGTGGTGGCGAGTGCTCGGCTCCGGCTTCCTGCACTACGGCCCGCTGCACCTGCTGGTCAACATGTTCGCGCTGTACGTCGTCGGCCGGGACTGCGAGCTCGTGCTCGGCCGGGCGCGGTACCTGCTGGTGTACCTGGTCGCGCTGCTCGGCGGCTCGGCGGGGGTGATGCTCTTCTCCCAGGACAGCCTGACGGCGGGCGCGTCCGGGGCGGTCTACGGCCTCTTCGGCGCGGTCACCGTCGTGCTGGTCCGGTTGCGGCAGAGCCCGAACCAGATGCTCATCGTGATCGGCATCAACGTGATCATCAGCCTCTCGCTGCCCGGCATCTCGCTCTGGGGGCACCTGGGCGGGCTGACCGCGGGCACGCTCGCCACGCTCGGGGTGCTCTTCCTGCCGCAGTGGGTGGGGGTGAAGTCGCCGGAGGCGGCGCGCACCGTCGGCTGGGTGAGCCTGGCCGCGGTCGGGCTCGGGGCGCTCGCGGTGATCGGCGCGGCCGGGATGAGCCTGGTCTGATCTAGCTCCGGTGCACCAGGTTGTGCCGGAGCATGGCGTCGAACAGCTCCTCCGGGTGCGCGCCGAGATCCCAGCGGCCGAAGATGAGCAGCCGGTCGTCGTCCCGGTCCGGCCGCTCGACGTCGAGCTCCAGCATCGGCGTTTTCCGGCCCAGCCTGCGGTAGTGCGTCATCCGCGCGCGCAGGATCTGCGGCCGGGTATAGGCCACCGGCCCGGTGAGCCCGCGCACGACCAGTTGCGGCTCGGCGCCGGGCACGATCGTCACCCGCGGGCGCTGCCGCAGCCCGAGCGCGGCGAGCCCGAGCAGCCCGAGCGCGGCCACCCCGACCAGGAGCATGCTCGGCGGGTCGGCGGCGAAGAACGCGGCGACGCCGAGCGCGACCCCGCCCGCGGCCGCGGCGGCCAGGGCGGGGGCGGGGGTGGTCCAGGTGGTGCGCTCGTCGGTATCACCGGCGTTCACGGCCTTCTCCCCAGGTTGTCCTCGAGTTGTCCACAGAATCATCCACAGGTGTGCATGAAACACACCGGTGTGATTCCGCGGTGAAGCAGGTCAGCGCCACCGCATGGTCATGATCAGCCCCACCACCATGAGCCCGAAGCCGATGAGGAAGTTCCAGGCGTTGAGATCGGCCATCCACTGGATCTGCTCGGCCGCCAGGTAGTAGACGAGCAGCCAGACCAGCCCCGCCAGCATGAAGCCCAGCATGATGGCGACGTACCAGACCGGCGACGGTCCGAGCGCCTTCACCTTCACGGGGGTGCGGCTGGCCGGGTTGATGGTGTAGTCGGTCTTCTTGCGGACCTTCGACTTCGGCATGGTGTCCTCGCGTTCGGCGTCCGGGCGGGGTACCGGCCGCCCGGGTGGTCTCGGGTTCCAGGCTAGCCCACCAGGTCACGGCCCCGAATACCGGTTTGCGCTGCCCAGTACGCTCGGGGGATGCGCGTTCTGGTCGTCGACAACTACGACAGCTTCGTCTTCAACCTGGTCCAGTACCTGGGCCAGCTCGGAGTCGAGGCCGCGGTGTGGCGCAACGACGACCCGGAATTGGCCGATCCGGCCGGAATCGCCGCCGAGTACGACGGGGTGCTGATCAGCCCGGGCCCCGGCACGCCGGACCGCGCGGGCGTCAGCATGGAGCTGGTGCGGGCCTGCGCCGCCGCCGCGACGCCGCTGCTCGGCGTCTGCCTCGGCCACCAGGCGATCGGCGCGGTCTTCGGCGGCACCGTCACCCGCGCCCCCGAGCTGCTGCACGGCAAGACCAGCGAGGTGTACCACCTCGGGGCCGGGGTGCTGGCCGGGCTGCCCGACCCCTTCACCGCCACCCGCTACCACTCGCTGACCGTGCTGGAGGAGACGCTGCCGCCGGAGATCGAGGTGCTCGGCCGCACCGAGAGCGGGATCGTGATGGCGATGCGGCACCGCACGCTGCCGATCCACGGGGTGCAGTTCCACCCGGAGTCGGTGCTCACCCGCGGCGGGCACCGGATGCTCGCGAACTGGCTCGAGGTGTGCGGGCAGCGCCCCGCCGAGGGGCTGGTCGCGACGCTGGAAGCGGAGGTCGCCGCGCTGGTGCCGCAGTGAGCGGCGCGGGTGCGCCTACCCGGCCCCATGTGCTGCTGTCCGTCGCCGTCAGCATCGACGGGTATATCGACGATGCGAGCCCGCAGCGGCTGCTGCTCTCGAACGCCGCGGATTTCGACCGGGTGGACCAGGTGCGGGCCGAGTCCGACGCCATCCTGATCGGCGCCGAGACGCTGCGCCGGGACAACCCGCGGCTGCTGGTGAACAGCGCGGAGCGGCGGGCCGCGCGGGTGGCGGCGGGCAGGCCGGAGTACCCGCTCAAGATCACCGTGACCGCGCTCGGGAACCTCGACGCCGGGCTGCGGTTCTGGCACCACGGCGGCGCCAAGCTCGTCTACACCACCGACGCGGGGCGGACCAGGCTCGGCGACCGGCTGGCCGGGCTGGCCGAGGTGCGCAGCCTCGGCCCCGACCTCGACCTGGCCGCCCTCCTCGACGACCTCGGCGCGCGCGGAATCGGGCGGCTCATGGTGGAGGGCGGCACCCGCATGCACACCGCCTTCCTGGCCGCCGGGCTCGCCGACGAGCTGCACGTGGCGGTGGCGCCGATCCTGGTGGGCGATGCGGCGGCGCCGCGCTTCGTCGGCCAGGCCGCCTTCCCCGGCGGCCCCGCGCACCGGATGCGGCTGGCCGGGGTGCAGCCCCTCGGTGACGTTGCCGTGCTGCGCTACCTGCCGCGCGGAGAAGAGGAGAGCTGATGCCCGACGACCACGAATTCCTGCGCCGCGCGATCGACCTCGCCCGGCTCAGCCCGCCCAGCGCGACCGCCTTCTCGGTGGGCGCGATCCTGGTGACGGACGGCGTCGAGCTGGCCACCGGCTACTCCCGCGAGGGGAACCCGAAGAACCACGCCGAGGAGGCGGTGCTGGCGAAGCTGCCCGCCGACGACCCGCGGCTGCGCCGGGCCACGCTCTACAGCACGCTGGAGCCCTGCTCCCAGCGCGCCACGGCGAGCAGGCGTCCGTGCACGCAGCGCGTGCTGGACGCCGGAATCCCGCGCGTGGTGATCGCCTGGCGCGAACCGGCCACCTTCGTGGCCGACTGCGTCGGCGTCGAGCTGCTCCGGCAGCACGGCGTCGAGGTGCTGGAGCTACCCGAGCTGGCCGAGGCGGCGCGCGCGGTGAACCGCCACCTCGACCTCTCCTGAGCGATCAGGGCGGGCCGAGCACCCCGACGGTGAGCGAGACGGTGCCGTTCTTGGCGACCGACGAGCCCGCGCTCGGCGCCTGCCCGACCACCTTGCCGACGGCGAGGGTGTCGAAGGTGCCCTGGGTGGTCTGGTCGATCTGCCCGGCCCCGCCTGCCCAGCCCTCGGCGCGCAGCCGGTCCACCGCCTGCGCCACCGTCAGCCCGACCAGCGACGGCATCCTGACCTGCTCGCCGCTGGAGACCTGCACGGTGACGGTCGAGCCCTTCTCCGCGCTGGTGCCGCCGGACGGCGTGGTCGCGACCACCTCGCCCTTCGGCCTGCTGGACTGGACCTCCTGCACCACGATCTCGAACCCGGCGCTGTCCACCAGGTTCGGCTGCGCGTCGTTGATGTCCTGACCCACCACGTTCGGCACCCGCACCTGCTCCGGGCCGGAGCCGATGGTGACCAGGATGGCGCCGTCGACATCGATCCTGGAGCCCGCGGACGGCTCCTGCGCGATCACCTTGTCGCGCTCGGCGTCGCCGGAGGGCTCCCTGCGCACGTCCGGGGCGAGCCGCAACCCCTTCGAGTTCAGCTCCTGCTCGGCCTGCTGCTGGGTGAGGCCGTCCAGCCGGGGCACCTGCACCTGCTGCGGGCCGGTGGAGACCTGCACGGTGATGGTGCTTCCTTCGTCCGCCCGCGACCCGCCGAGCGGCTGGGTGGCGATCACATTGCCCGCCGCGACCCTGGCGTCCGGCTTCTCCTGGATGGCGACGCTGAACCCCAGCTGCTGCAGCGAGGTCTGCGCCTGCGCGGCGGGCTTGCCGGAGAGGTCGGGCACGGCCCGCTGGTCCGGTTTGCTCCCCGGCCCGAGGAAGACCCAGAACAGCCCGAACGCCACCAGCACCGCGGCCGCGACGCCGAGCGCCAGGTACGCGGTGCGGCGGCGCTC
This sequence comes from Nocardia sp. NPDC057353, assembly GCF_042667085.1. Taxonomy (NCBI): domain Bacteria; kingdom Bacillati; phylum Actinomycetota; class Actinomycetes; order Mycobacteriales; family Nocardiaceae; genus Nocardia; species Nocardia sp. NPDC057353. The sequence goes on along the minus strand of NZ_JBHVAK010000013.1, from coordinate 56,028 downwards.
GTGCTGCTCCGGCGGCTCCTCGTCGTCCCGGTCCTCGTGCCGCTCGACCGTGCGGTAGCTGCGCGGGGCGGGCTCCTCGGAGTCGATGATGGTGGTGCGGTCCTCGTCGGTGAGCACCATGGGCGCGCTCGGCTTCTGCCCGCCGAGCACCCGGATCAGGTCGGCGCGCATCTCGGCGGCGCTCTGGTACCGGTTCGCCGGGTTCTTGCTCATCGCCTTGAGCACGACGGAGTCCAGCTCGCGCGGGACGCCGGAGTGCACCGTCGACGGCAGCCGGGGATCCTCCCTGACGTGCTGGTACGCGACGGCGATCGGCGAGTCGCCGGTGAACGGCGGCTCGGCGGTGAGGATCTCGAAGAGGACGCAGCCGACCGAGTAGACGTCCGAGCGGGCGTCCACGGTCTCGCCGCGGGCCTGCTCGGGGGAGAGGTACTGGGCGGTGCCGATCACCGCGGCGGTCTGCGTCATCGGGTTGGCGCTGTCCGCGATGGCGCGCGCGATGCCGAAGTCCATGACCTTCACCGCGCCGGAGCGGTTGATCATGATGTTGGCGGGCTTCATGTCGCGGTGCACGATGCCCGCGTTGTGGCTGAAGTCCAGGGCCGCGCAGACGTCGGCGATGACCTCCATCGCGCGCCGCGGCGGCAGCGGGCCCTTGCCGCGCACGATGTCGCGCAGGGTGTCGCCGTCCACGTACTCCATCACGATGTACGGCAGCGGGCCGCCGTCGATCTCGGCCTCGCCGGTGTCGTAGACCGCGACGATGGCCGGGTGGTTGAGCGCGGCCGCGTTCTGCGCCTCGCGCTTGAAGCGCAGGTAGAAGGTGGGGTCGCGGGCCAGGTCGGCGCGCAGCACCTTGATCGCCACGTCCCGGCTGAGCCGCACGTCGCGGGCCTTGTGCACCTCGGACATGCCGCCGAACCCGATGATCTCGCCCAGCTCGTACCGGGAGCCGAGATTCTTCGGGGTCGTCATGGTTGTCCTTGCCACGGGGTGAAGGGCACGCGGGAGGTGGAGTCCGCCCCCTGGGCTCCTGGGGCGTCGGGGAACGGCAGGTCGAGCGTCGGGAACCGGGAGCGGGTCGTGGTGCTGCCCGAGGCCGAGGTGGTCGGCGGCTTGGTGGTGCTCGGCGCGCTGCTCGGCGGCGCCGACGTCGTGGTCGGCGCCTGGGTGGTGGTCGGGGCCTCCGTCGTGGTCGGCGGCGGCTCGTAGGTCGGCTCCGGCGGCGGCGGGGGCGCCTGCCTGGTGGTGGTGATCGGCGCGGGCGGCGGCGGCACCACAGGGGCCTGGGTGGTGGTCGAGGTCGGCGTGGTGTTCTCCGGGTTGGTGTCGCCGCCGAAGAGCAGGTAGATCACGGCGCCGCCGAGCAGCACCGCGCCGATGCCGAGCGCGATCAGCCAGTTCCTGGTGGACTTGTTCTCGTCCCTGCGGTCCGGGGCGCCGCCCGCGGGCGGGATCCGCTGCGCGTGCGCGGTGGCCGGGGCGTGGCCGTGCGTCGGCGGGCCCGCGTGCGCGACCGAGTTCGCGGCGGGCGCCGAGTAGCGCACGGTGGCGCCCTCGTAGGTCTGCTGACCGGACGGGATCATGGCGGTCGGCCCCGGCGGCAGCACCCTGGTCGCGCCGGTCATGGAGCCGGTGGCCGCGCCGCGCGGCGGCGGCGGGCGGCGCCCGGCCTTGACCGCGGCGACGGCGTCGGCGAACTCGCCGCCGCTGCCGTAGCGCTGGTTCGGGTCCTTGGTCATCACGATCTCGATCAGCTCGCGCACATTGGCGGGCAGATCGGCGGGCATCGGCGGCGGCGCCTCGCGGACGTGCTTCATCGCGACGGTGATGGCGCCGTCACCGGTGAACGGCCGGGTCCCAGCCAGCGCCTCGTACCCGACGACGCCGAGCGAGTAGACGTCGGAGGAGGCGGTGGCGTCCTCGCCGACCGCCTGCTCGGGCGCGATGTACTGGGCGGTGCCCATGACCATGCCGGTCTTCGTCACCGGCGAGGCGTCCACCGCCTTGGCGATGCCGAAGTCGGTGATCTTCACCTGCCCGGTCGGCGTGACCAGGATGTTCCCCGGCTTCACGTCCCGGTGCACCACGCCCGCGACGTGCGCCGCCTCCAGCGCGCGGCCGGTCTGCTCCAGCAGGTCGAGACCCTGCACGACGGAGAGCCTGCCGAGCCGGTTCAGCACCGCGTTCAGCGGCTCGCCCTGCACCAGCTCCATGACCAGGTAGGCCATCTCGCCGCCGGAGGGGTCGAGCGTCTCGCCGTAGTCGTAGATTCCCGCGATGCCGGAGTGGTTCAGCTGGGCGGTGGTCTTCGCCTCGGTGCGGAAGCGCTGCCGGAAGGTCGGGTCGGTGGAGAACTCCGACTTGAGCACCTTGACGGCGACCCGGCGGTCCAGCCGGGTGTCGAGGGCTTCCCACACCTGCCCCATGCCACCGGTGGCGATGAGCCGGTGCAGGCGGTAGCGGTCGGCGATCATGGCGCCGTTGTTCAGCACTGGGGCCCCCGTACATTCACTCGCACGTCCATATGTTCAGCCCCCTCGCAGCCCGGCGTCCAGCACCGCGCGCGCCACCGGGGCGGCCACCGAGCCGCCGGTCGCGGCGAGCGCGCGGTCCCCGCCGTTCTCGACGATCACCGCGATGGCGATCTTCGGGTTCTGCGCGGGGGCGAAGGCGATGTACCACGCGTGCGGCGGGGTGTTCCGCGGGTCGCTGCCGTGCTCGGCGGTGCCGGTCTTGGAGGCGATCTGGTAGCCGCTGCGGCCGCTGCCGACGGTGTTGTTCTCCGAGGCGATCATCAGGTTGGTCAGCTGAGACGCTACCTGGGCGCTGACCGCCTGTCCCACCGAGACCGGCTCGGTGCGGGAGAGCTCGCTGAGGTCGGAGCCCTGGGTCTGGTCGACCAGGTACGGCTCCATCCGGACGCCGCCGTTGGCGACGGTGGCGGCGACGACGGCATTGTCCAGCGGGGTCAGCGCGACGTCGCGCTGGCCGATGCTGGACTGGCCGAGCGCGGCCGCGTCCGGGATGCTGCCGACGGTGCTCTCCGCCACCGGGATCGGGATGCCGCGGTGCGGGCCGATGCCGAAGGCCGCGGCCTCGTCCTTGAGCCCGGCGGCGCCGACCCGCTGGCTCAGCTCCACGAAAGCGGTGTTGCAGGAGAGCCGGAAGGCGTCGTACAGCGAGGCGGTGCCGCCCCCGCCGCAGGTGTTGCCGTTGTAGTTCTCCAGCGTGGTGCTCGTGCCCGGCAGCGTGATGGTGGGCGCCGCGGTGAGCTGGTCCTCCGGCCTGGCGACGCCTGCCGAGAGCGCCGCGGCGGTGGTGATCACCTTGAAGGTGGAGCCGGGCGGGTAGGTCTGCGACACGGCCCGGTTCAGCATGGGCTGCTCCGGGTCGGCGCTGAGCTCGTCGTAGGCCTCGGAGACCGCGGCGCCGTCGTGCCCGGAGAGCCGGTTCGGGTCGTAGCTCGGGGTGGAGACCATGGTCAGGATCTTGCCGGAGGACGGCTCGATCGCGACCACCGAGCCGGTGTACCCCTTGCTGGTCAGCTGGTCGTAGGCGACCTGCTGCATGGCCGGGTTCAGCGTGGTGACGACATTCGCGCCGCGCGGGTCGCGGCCCGCGATCATGTCGATCAGCCTGCGCCCGAAGAGCTGGCTGTCCGAGCCGTTGAGCAGCGAGTCCTCCGCGCGCTCCAGCCCGGTGCTGCCGTAGTTCATCGAGTAGAAGCCGGTGACCGGGGCGTAGGCGGCGGGCTCGGTGGGGTAGGTGCGCAGGTACTTGTACCGGTCGTCGGTCGCCACCGAGCTGGCCAGCACGGTGCCGCCCGCGGCGATCTGGCCGCGCTGGCGGGAGTACTCGTCCAGCAGGACGCGCGAGTTTCTCGGGTCGGTGCGGTAGTCGTCGGCCTTGATGACCTGCACGTAGGTCGCGTTCATCAGCAGCGCCACGATCATGACCATCACCGCGACGGCGACGCGGCGCAGGGGGGTGTTCATCGCTGGGGCCTCGCTTCCCGTCGGCGCCCGATCATCTCGGTCTGCGCCTCCGCGAGCGGCGCGGCGGGCTCCCTGCGCGGCACCGGCGCCGGGGCCCGCGCGGCGTCCGAGATCCGGATCAGCAGCGCCAGCAGCGCGTAGTTGGCCAGCAGCGACGAGCCGCCGTACGAGACGAACGGCGTGGTCAACCCGGTCAGCGGGATGAGCTTGGTGACGCCGCCGACCACCACGAAGACCTGCACCGCGATGGTGAAGGCGAGCCCGGCGGCGAGCAGCTTGCCGAAGCTGTCCCTCACCGCGAGCGCGGTGCGCAGCCCGCGCACCACCAGCACCAGGAACAGGATCAGCACGGCGGTCAGCCCGATCAGCCCGAGCTCCTCGCCGATGGTGGTGACGATGAAGTCGGTCTTGGCGAACGGCACCTGCGATGGCCTGCCGCTGCCGAGCCCGGTGCCCGCCAGCCCGCCGGTGGCGAGCCCGAAGAGCGACTGCGAGATCTGGTAGCCGGTGTTGTTGTAGTCCTCGAACGGGTGCAGCCAGGTCTCCACCCGCACCCGGACGTGGCCGAAGAGCTGGTAGGCGAAGACGAAGCCGACGCCGAGCAGCGAGAAGCCGATGAGCAGCCACCCCACCCGCTCGGTGGCGATGTAGAGCATCACCAGCACGGTGCTGAAGATGAGCAGCGAGGTGCCGAGGTCCTTCTCGAAGACCAGCACGCCGATGCAGACGATCCAGACCACCAGGATCGGCCCGAGGTCGCGGGCGCGCGGGAACTCCATGCCGAGGAAGCGCTTGCCCGCCACGGTGAAGAGGTCGCGCCTGGCGACCAGCACCGAGGCGAAGAAGATGATCAGCAGGATCTTGGCGAACTCGCCGGGCTGCACGCTGAAGCCGGGCAGCCGGATCCAGATCTTGGCGCCGTTGGCCTCGGAGAACCGGCTCGGCAGCAGCGCGGGGATGGCCAGCGCCACCAGCCCGACCAGGCCGAGGGTGTAGGCGTACCTGGCCAGCGTGCGGTAATCGCGCAGCACAACGAGCACGCCGATGAAGACGACCATGCCGAGCGCGGTCCACAGCACCTGCGAGTTGGCGTCCGGCGACGGCGCCGCAGAGCCGTTGTACGCCGCGCTCTGCGCGGCGGCCAGGTCGAGCCGGTGGATGAGCACCAGCCCGAGCCCGTTCAGCAGCGCGACGATCGGCAGCAGCAGCGGGTCGGCGAACGGGGCGAAGCGCCGCACCGCGAGGTGCGCGATCCCGAACAGCGCCAGGTAGGCCGCGCCGTACTTGGCGATGTCCCAGGTGATCGACTGCTCCTGGCTGGCCTCGACCAGGAAGAGCGAGGCGGTGGTGATGACCGCCGCGAAGGCGAGCAGCAGCAGCTCCGCGTTCCGCCTGGTGGCGGGCGGAGGCGCGGGCGCGAAGCCGCCGGGCGGGCTGGGGTACCCCCCGGCCTGCGACGGTGCCGGAGCGGACATCAGTCCGTCACCCGGCAGTTCTCCCCCGCGATCTGGGGGGTGGACGGCTGCGCGGGCTCCGGCTTCGCCGTCGTCGGCTGCCCCTCCCGGTTCTCCTGGCCCGGCTGCGGCTCACCCGGCTGCGGGGCGGGCGCGGGCTCCGGCGCAGGCGCGGGCGCGCCCGGCTCCGGCGAGGCGGCGGGCTGCGGCGCGGGGGCGCTCGGCTGCGGGGTCGGCGTCGCCTTGACGCAGGCGGGCAGCAGCTCGCGCTGCGCCAGCACCTCCATCTGGTCCCGCGCCTTCTCCAGCGAACCCGGCGGCAGCCCGCGCTCGACCTGGTCGCGGCCGGTCTGCTCCAGGTCCTCGACCTGGAGCGGCAGGCAGCCCGCAGGCTGTTCGGAGCCGGGGACGGTGAGCGTCAGCTCCCCGGTCTTGCTCACGCAGCCGACCAGGTCGACATCGTGGATGGACCAGCCGAGCACGGTGCCGGGCAGCCCGCGCAGGATCACCACCGAGCCGTTGTCGGCCCCGACGTAGTAGTTGCTGCGGATCATCTTGTACCCGACGACCAGCCCGATCCCGACCGCGATCACCAGCGCGACGGCCAGCGCGATCCAGCGCAGCTTCTTGGACTTGGCGGGCGGCTCCGGCTCCGGGTTCGCGGCCCGGCGCGGGGTGCTCTGCCGCGGCGGCCGGATGGCGGCCGCCCGGCCCGCCGCGGTGTTCGGCGGCGGGGTGTCGTCGTCGACGCCGGAGGCGGCGCCGCCGACGATCGGGTGGCTCTGGCCGTAGTCCAGGTCGATGACGTCGGCGACGACCACGGTGACGTTGTCCGGGCCGCCGCTGCGCAGCGCGAGCTCGATGAGCCGGTCGGCGCACTCGTCGGTGCTGCCCTCGCGCATGGTGTTCGCGATGGTCTCGTCGCTGACCACGTCGGAGAGGCCGTCCGAGCAGAGCAGGTACCGGTCGCCCGCCTTGGCCTCGCGCATGACGAGCGTGGGGTCGATCTCGTTGCCGGTGAGCGCGCGCATGATCAGCGAGCGCTGCGGGTGCGTGTGCGCCTGCTCCGGGGTGATCCTGCCCTCGTCCACCAGCGACTGCACGAAGGTGTCGTCCCTGGTGATCTGGGCCAGCTCGCCGCCGCGGAGCATGTACGCCCGCGAGTCGCCGATGTGCACCATGCCGAGCTTCTTGCCTGCGAAGAGGATCGCGGTCAGCGTGGTGCCCATGCCGTCGAGCTCGGGCTCCTCCTCGACCTGGTCGGCGATCGCGGCATTGCCCTCGCGGGTGGCGTGGTCCAGCTTGCCGAGCAGGTCGTCGCCGGGTTCGTCGTCGTCGAGGTGGGCCAGCGCGGCGATCATCAGCTGCGAGGCGACCTCGCCCGCCGCGTGGCCGCCCATGCCGTCCGCCAGGGCGAGCAGGCGGGCGCCCGCGTAGACGGAGTCCTCGTTGTTGGCCCGGACGAGACCGCGGTCGCTGCGCGCTGCATAGCGGAGAACAAGTGTCACGATCGGAGCTCGATCACTGTTTTGCCGACTCGCACCGGGGTGCCGAGCGGAACACGAACGGGGGTGGTGACTTTCGCACGGTCGAGATACGTGCCGTTGGTGGAGCCGAGATCCTCGACGTACCAGTCGTCACCGCGCGGTGAGATCCGGGCATGCCGGGTGGAGGCGTAGTCGTCGGTGAGTACCAGCGTCGAGTCGTCCGCACGCCCGATCAGCACCGGCTGGGTGCTGAGCGTGATGCGGGTGCCCGCCAGTGAACCATGAGTCACCACAAGGAATTTGGCGCCCTTCTGGCCTCGGCTGAAGGAAGGCAGCACCGTCGACCCGCGTGTGGCCCTGGGCTGTATCCGGATGCCGGATGCCGCGTAGATGTCGCTGCGCAAGGTCCGCAGGATAGCCCACACGAACAGCCACAGCAGGAGCAGGAAACCCGCGCGGGTCACTTGCAGAATCAGTCCCTGCACGGCGTTCCACCTCCTGTTCACCGTGTGCGCGGACGACGGTGGCGGCTCGAGAGCCCCCACCGGCTTGCTGACCTCACCCGGCTCGGAGTCGTCCGACGAGCCGCGCGTGGATTGGCAGCATCATAGGGCCCGAGGCCGGGTTCGAACACGGTACGACGGCGCCTACGGCTGCCGTCGTACCGGTGATCTGGTTGGCGAGCTTACGGGATCAGACGATTCGGATCAGGATCTCGGAGTGTCCGGCCCGGATCACATCGCCGTCCGCGAGTTGCCAGTCCTGCACCGGAGAGCCGTTGACCAGCGTCCCGTTGGTGGAGCCGAGATCGGAGAGCATCGCGGTCTGGCCGTCCCAGCGAACCTCGATGTGCCTGCGCGAGACGCCGGTGTCCGGGAGGCGGAAGTGCGCGTCCTGGCCGCGGCCGATGATGTTGCTTCCCTCACGCAGCTGGTAGGTGCGGCCGCTGCCGTCGTCCAGCTGCAGGGTGGCCTGGAAGCCGGAGCCCGCCGCGGGGGCGGCGTAGCCCGGCTGGGCCGCGGGCGCCGCGGCGCCGCCCGCCGCGTAGCCGCCGCGGTCGCCGTAGCCGGCCTGCTGGCCCGCGTAGCCGCCGCGCTCCTCGGCGCCGTAGCCGCCGCCCTGGCCGTAGCCGGGCTGCTCGCCGTAGCCGGGGTCGCGGTAGTCCTGCTCCTGGCCGTAGCCGGGCGCCGCGCCCGGCGCCTGGCCGTAGCCCGCGGGGGCCGCGCCGCCGCCCGCGTAGCCGCCGCGGTCGCCGTAGCCCGCGCCTGCCTGGCCGTAGCCCTGCTCGCCGTACCCGGCCTGGCCGCCCGCGCCGTACCCGGGCTGGCCGTACCCCGGCTGCTCCGCGCCGTACCCCGGCTCGCCGTACCCGGGCTGGGCGCCGCCGTACCCCGGCTGCTCGGCGCCGTAGCCGCCGCCCTGCTGGCCGTAGCCGCGCTCCGCCCCGTACCCGGGAGGCTGTCCGCCGTACCCGCCGCCCTGCTGCGGCTGCTCGTAGCCGGGTTCGGAGTAGGCCTGCGGCGCGCCGCCTGCGCCGTACCCGCCCTGCTGGCCGTAGCCACCCGGCTGCTCGCCGTAGGCCCGGCCCGCGCCGTACCCGCCCTGCTCGCCGTAGCCCTGCTGGCCGTAGCCGTTCTGGTAGTCGCCACCGGCCTGGTAGTCGCTGTAGCCCTCCGGCGCGGCGCCGCGGCCGTAGTCGTCGCCGTAGGCGCCGTTCTGCGGCCTGCCCGCGGGCGGCGGCGCGTACCCGCGGTTGCGTGGATCGGACTCCGCGGGCTCACGGCTCGGGTCATAGCCAGAGTTCTGCGTCATGGGGCCAGCTCCTGGTTGCGGGGTTGCGGGTCGTTGTTGCGCAGCTCCGGGCGGCGGAGCGGACGCCCCCGATCGGCCAGGAGCCGGAGCTCCGCGGCCGACGTCGGGATCCACCCGGCCGCTCGCCCTGAACTGTCCGGTGTGCAGCGTAGGGGATGCCTCGAATGCCACGTGTACTTCGCCGTACGTCTGCCACCCCTGATCGCGGATGTAGTCGTGCAGGTGCTTGGCGAACGCCTTGCTGGTGAGCTCGGGATCTGCGACGAGTTGCTCGTGATCGGAGGCGGCGACGGTGATCACATAGCTGTTCGGCGCGAGCAGGTGCCCGCCGCCGACGTCATGGACCCCGTCGGAGGCCTCGCGCTGCAGCGCCGCCTCCACCTCCTGGGGGACGACGCTGCCACCGAAGACGCGGGCGGCCGCATCACCGACGGCGCCCTGTAGACGACGTTCGAATCGGTCGACGATGCCCATCTCAGCCTCCCTCCGGTGTGTGCACTCCTGCCGATCCGTAACAACGACACAACTGGGTGGCGTGTCGCCGTACGAGCACGTTCACTGCATGATATCCACGATCCTCCACCCCTGTAACTCCCGGAAAGCCCAGGAGGTTCCCAGGACGGTCAAGGACTGGTCACAGCCTGTCAACAGGTGATTTCGGTTTCGCGGACGGTGCGTGATACGGTCTTCGAGTCGCTCGGGCGAGTGGCGGAATGGCAGACGCGCTGGCTTCAGGTGCCAGTGTCCGTAAGGACGTGGGGGTTCAAGTCCCCCTTCGCCCACAGAGTGAAAGGCCCGGTCCATCGGACCGGGCCTTTTGCGTTTCCGCGCAGCTCACCCCACCGCGCGCCTGCCCGCGAGCACGTGGAACGGGATCGAGGTGCCCTCCGGGGTGCTGCGCTGCACCAGGAAGCCGCTCAGCTCCAGCGCGGCCGCCACCTCGTCGACGCCGCGCAGCCGGAAGCCGTGCGCGGTGAAGGGCAGCTTCGCCATCGCTTCCGGGTCGCCGATGCCGACCACCGCGACGCCGCCGGGGCGGACCGTCCTGGCGAGTTCGGCGAAGGCGGCGGGCAGCTCGTCGACGAAGTAGACCGTGTTGACGGTGATCGCCGCGTCCAGCACGCCGTCCCGCAGCGGCAGCGCGGTGAGCGAGCCCTCGGCCACCTGCAGGGTGCCGGAGCGCACCTGCGGCGCGAACCGCTTGCGCGCCCGCGCGATCATGTCCGGCGAGATCTCGATGCCGTGCACGATGCCGCTGGAGCCGACCTTGTCCAGCAGCATGGCCAGCCCCGCCCCGCCGCCGAAGCCGATATCGGCGACGGTCGCGCCGGGGGTGAGCCCCGCCGCGGCGACGGTGGCCGCCACCGCGGGGCGGTTGCCCCGGTTCAGCATCCCGGCCACCACCGCGCCGATGACGCCGTGCGGGTTGCCGAGCTGTCCGGCCAAGGTGCCGAGGGCGCGAGTGCGCAGACCTGCCATACCGCCATGCTAGCGAGCCCGGCGGCGTGGTGAATCCCGCTCTGCGCGGCGCGAACTCGCCCGGGTTCAGCCCGCGGCGGGGCCGGTGGCGAGGCCGCGCGCGACCACCCCGACGACGGCGTCGATCGCGGCGTCCCGCTCCAGCCAGGAGAAGACCCCGTCCAGCAGCAGCGCGGCGACGCCGTGCACCGCGGCCCAGGCGGCGACCTCGGCGTCGGGGCGGTCCTCCGGCGCGGTGTACCCGGTCTCGACCAGTTCGTCCAGGAGCGTGGACAGCAGCGCGAAGGCGGGTTCGTCGCCCGCGAGGGCGCCGGTGTTCGCCGGGGCGCAGAAGGCGGTGCGGAAGAGCCCGGGCTCGCGCAGCGCGAAGGTGATGTAGCCGCGGCCCGCGGCGCGCAGCCGTTGGATCGGCGGCGCGCCGGGGTCGACGTCGGCGGACATGGCGGTGAAGAGCGTGCGCTGCGCCTGCTGCTGGGCCGCCCGCAGCAGCGCCTCGTGGTTGGCGAAGTGCCGGTACGCCGCGGTCGGCGTCACCCCGGCCTCGCGCGCCGCGGCCCGCACCGTCACCGCGCCCGGCCCGCCGCGCACCGCCAGCGCGCCCGCCGCCTGGACCAGCGCATTGCGCAGGTCTCCGTGGTGGTAGACGCCCGCGGGCTTCTTCTTCGTCACCCGATCGATGTTGACGCCCGTACACATCATGTGGCAAGTTAACGCCCATAAAGTTTATGGCTGTACACATTGGAGAGCGGGGACCGGGAATGTTCGAGAGACTCGGCGGATTCGTCGTCCGCCACGCGCGGCTGGTACTGGTCGCGGGCGTGCTCGCGCTGCTCGGCGGTGGGCTGCTCGGCGCCACCGCATTCGGCAAGATGCAGTCCGGCGGCCAGACCGACCCCGCCGCGGAGTCGAGCCTGGCCGCGAGCAGGCTCGCCGCGGAGTTCGGCGCCGACAGCGACTACGTCTTCCTGGTCACCGCGGACGGCGGAATCGACGCGCCGGAGGCGGCGGCCGCGGGCCGGGCACTGGCGGCGCGGCTCGCCGCCGACGACCGGCTGGTGAACGTGGTCTCCTACTGGGACACCGGCTCGCCCGCCCTGCGCGCGGGCGACGGCAGCGCGGCGCTGGTGCTGGCCGGGAACGCCGCCACCGACCCGGCCGAGCAGGACCGCGCGGCCGCCGACATCGTGGCCGCCTACCAGGCCGACGGGCCGCCGGTGCGGGTGCTGGTCGGCGGCGGCTCGGCCGTCTTCCACGCGGTGTCGGCGCAGATCGGCTCGGACCTGGCGCTGGCCGAGGCGATCGCGGTGCCGCTCATCCTGATCCTGCTGGTCCTCGCCTACGGGAACGTGGTGGCCGCGCTGCTGACCCTGGTGGTCGGCGGGATCGCCATCCTCGGCACCTTCGCCGAGCTCTCGATCCTCGGCTCGGTCACCGACGTCTCGATCTACGCCGTCAACCTCACCACCGGCCTCGGGCTCGGCCTCGCCGTCGACTACGGCCTGCTCATGGTGGCCCGCTTCCGGGAGCAGCGGGCGGCGGGCGCGGAGCCGGACGCGGCGGTGGTCGGCGCCGTCGCCACCGCGGGCCGCACCATCACCTTCAGCGCCGCGACGGTGGTGGCCGCGCTGGCGGCGCTGGTGATCTTCCCGCAGTACTTCCTGCGCTCCTTCGCCTACGGCGGCATCGGCGTGGTGGCGATCGCCGCGGTGGCGGGCGTCGTGGTGCTGCCCGCGCTGCTCGCGGTGCTCGGCCCCCGGGTGGATGCCTGGAAGGTGCCCGGCGTGCGCGGCATCCGCGGCGAGGCGGCGCCGTTCTGGGAGCGGCTGGCGGGCTTCGCGCTGCGCCGCCCGCTGCTGGCCGGGGTGCCGGTGCTCGCGCTGCTGCTGCTCGCCGCGGCGCCGCTGCTCGACGTGCGGTTCGGCACTCCGGACGACCGGGTGCTCCCGGCGAGCACCGAGGTGCGGCAGGTCGGCGACGCCATGCGCGCGGACTTCGGCGGCGGCGACCTCAACTCGCTGACCGTGGTGACCACCGGCGCGGTCTCGCCGGAGGCGCTGGCCGGGTATGCCGGGGCGCTCTCCGCGGTGCCGGGCGTCACCGCGGTGGACTCCGCCGCAGGCACCTTCGCGGATGGCGCGCTGCGCGCCACCTCGCCCGCCGACGCCCGCTTCGCCCGGCCCGACGCGCAGCGGCTGACCGTCTTCACCGCGCTCGACCGGGAAACGGCGCAGGCCCGCGAGCTGGTCGACGCGGTGCGCGCGGTGCCGGGCCCGGCCGGGAGCACCGCGCTGGTCGGCGGCCAGGTGGCGGAGCTGCGGGACAGCCTCGCCTCGATCGGCGCGCGGCTGCCGTACGCCGTCGGCTGGATCGTGCTCTCCACCTTCGTGCTGCTCTTCCTCTTCACCGGCAGCGTGGTGCAGCCGCTGCGCGCGTTGCTCTCCAATGCGCTGAGCCTGGCCGCGACGCTGGGGCTGATGGTCTGGGTGTTCCAGCAGGGACACCTCGCCGGGCTGTTCGGCTTCACGCCGGCGCCGCTGGACGTCTCGATGCTGCTGCTGCTCTTCTGCATCACCTTCGGGCTCTCCATGGACTACGAGGTCTTCGTGATCAGCCGGGTCAAGGAGCTGCGCGACGCGGGCCTGGACGACGCGGAGGCCGTCGTGCAGGGGCTGGCGCGGACCGGGCGGCTGGTGACGACGGCCGCGGCGCTGATCTCGATCAGCTTCCTCGCCTTCACCGTGAGCGACGTGCGCTTCATCCAGTTCTTCGGGCTCGGCGCCGGGCTCGCCATCCTGATCGACGCCACCCTGGTGCGCGGGGTGCTGGTGCCGGTCTCCATGCGGCTGCTCGGCCGGGCCGCCTGGTACGCGCCGCGGCCGCTGCGGCGGGTGCACCGCCGCTTCGGCCTCGCGGAGGCCTGAACGTCGGGTTCTCGCCCGCATAACAGACTTCCGGTCTGTTATGCGGGCGGCTCCCGTCGTGAGGATGTCCAGGGAGAGCCGAGTTTCTTAGGGTGTCCACCCCGGTGGCCCTCAATCGGTGACAGGGCAAACCGTTTCCACCGTTTCCGCAGGTCGCGGTCCGAGTGAGGCGAAGATCACACTGGGGATTCCGGTTGCGGTGGCGGTGCCCGAGGGGGCCCGCCACACGGGTCTGCGGGGGTGTTTCACAGCCGGTGAAAATCGTGGTCGTACAAATGCAAGTACATCTGCATGCGACACCGCGGACGCGGCATAGAGAGAATTGCAGCTGGAACCAACCTGAGGTTTTTTTCTGCCGGATCAACCGGTGGCTACCTCCGTGAACTTCCGGAAAATCCCAGGTGAAGGTGGGTGTCATGGAAACATTCCGATTCCTGCCATCCGGTCCCGCAAACGGTTGCGCACTGCCCCCGGAAGTCGGGGCGGGAGCGCGCCGCGGCTCGGCCGGGCGAGTGGAAAAGTGCGGTTTCGGACCCGCTCCGGCTTAGCCGCCATTGCGAAGAAACGGTCCCTCCGGCGGGGTTGCCGTGCGGCTGCCGCACCCCCGCTGACCTCGCAAGGGAGGGTTGCGTCGAGATAACGACTGTGTAGAGTTGTCGGTAACGCTGGCCGCAGTTGAGCGGCGACTCGCTGCGGCCAGCGGAACTCAATGGGGGAGTGGGGAATTCACCCCGACAGCAGCCTCGGTGCAGACCGGTTCGCGGCCCCGTGCTAGCCCTCCCGGAACCCCTTGCCTCACACCCCGTTCGGCGGCTCGGCTGCTCGGAGTTGGCTGGATTGCGGGATTCGGTTCGCCCGGTGGTGTCGCGAGGGATGCCGGGTGCTATTTCTGGAACGAGTTCTTCACTGCCCGAGCGCCTTCCGGTCGGCCGCCTCCGCCGCCCGGCGGCCCGGCCCGAAGACGTAGGCCAGGAAGGCGATCTCGGCGGCCAGCCCCACCCCGATCCGGAGCGGGGCCGGCCAGCCGCTCGGCGTCACGAACCCCTCCAGCAGGCCGGAGACCAGCAGCACGAGCACCAGCCCTAGCGCGATGGTCGCGGTGGCTCTGCCCTGCCTGGCCGCGGCCTCGATCCGGCTCAGCCTGCCCGGGTCGATGATCGTCCAGCCCAGCTTGAGCCCGGCGCCGCCCGCCACGAAGACCGCGGTCAGCTCGAGCATGCCGTGCGGCAGGATGAAGCCGAAGAAGGCGTCCAGCCTGCCCGCGTCGGCCATCAGCCCGGCGCTCACCCCGACGTTCACCGCGTTCATCACCAGCACGTAGACCGCGGGCAGGATGAGCGCGCCGGTGAAGAGCGCGATCGCGGCGACTAGGGCGTTGTTGGTCCACACCTGGGCGGCGAAGGCATCGTTCGGGTGCTCCGAGTAGTAGGACTCGAAGGCGCCGCCCGCCTCGGTGAGCTGCGTGGTGTCGGCGGGCAGGCCGAAGGCCCGGCGCGCGGCGTCCGATTCGGCCACCCAGCCCGCGACCCCGGCGCCGATGGCGAGGAAGAGCAGCGTCACCGCGGTCCACCACGGCCACGCGCGGTAGACCGCGGCCGGGAAGCGGTGCGTGAAGAAGCGGCCGACCTGCGCCCAGTTGTCCGAGCGGGTGCGCAGCACCCGCACCCTGGCTCTGGTCAGCACCGCGCTCAGCCCGGCCACCAGCTCGGGGTCCGGGCTGTGCTGCTGCAGCCGGGCCAGCTGCTGCGAGGTGAGGCGGTAGCGGGCAAGCAGCTCGTCGACCTCCTGGCCGGTCAGGCGGCGCTTGGTGGCCAGTTCGTCGAGCCGGGCCCAGGACCGGCGATGGGTGTAGCCGTACGCGTCGACGTCCATTCGGTTGCCTCCCACTCCCGCCGGTAGCAAGAATGCTAGGCGACATGGCTGCCTTCACCACGGGCGAAGCGGTCGCGCTCGAACTGCCGATCGCCCGCATCCCCACCCGCGCCACCGCGTTCCTCGTCGACGTGGTGCTCCAGGTCGTGCTCGCGCTGCTCGCGGCGGGCGGGCTCGCGCTGCTCGGCACCCGGTACGACATCGACTCCGCCTGGTTCGACGCACTGGTCGTCGTGTTGATCGTCGCGGTGCTCATGGGGTACCCGGTGCTCTGGGAGACGCTGACCACCGGGCGCACGCCGGGCAAGTTCGTGCTCGGGCTGCGCGTGGTGCGGGCCGACGGGGGCCCGGTCGACCTGCGGCACACGCTGACCCGCGGGTTGGCGGGCGCGATCGTCGACTTCTGGCTGCTCGGGGTGTTCGGGGCGGTGGCGGTGCTCACCTCGCTCTGCTCGCCGAACGCGCGGCGGGTCGGGGACGTGCTCGCGGGCACCGTCGTCGTGCACGCGCAGCGCGCGCTGCCGCTGCCCGCGCTGGCGGTGCCGCCGCCGTGGCTGGCCGGGTGGATCGCGCGCACCGACCCGACCGCGCTCCCCGACGACCTCGCGCTCGCGGTGCGCCGCTACCTGACCCGGGTCTCCGACCTCACCCCCGCCGCCGCGCACGAGCTCGGCGTCGCGCTGGTCCGCGCGGTCTGCGCGGCGCTCCACGTCCCCGCGCCCGGCGCGTTCCCGCCGGTGCAGATCCTCGGCGCCGTCGTCGCCGAGCGCCAGCGTCGGGCGCTGCCCGGATTGCGCGGCCCGGTCCTGGTCCCGGGCGCGGGCAACGGTTTCGGGCCGGCGCGACCCGAGCCGCTCGTGCCTGCCCTGGGCGCGCCTTCGCCGTGGGCAACCCCACCGGGCGGTGCTATCGGCCTGCAGCCGGGCAGAGCTCCCGGCGGCCCGGCGAGCGGGAACGGCTTCCTGCCGCCGCCGGTGGGCTGAGCCCTACAGCGTCCCGGACTGCTTGAGCTCCAGGTACTCGTCGGCGAGCGCCTCGGGAAGGCGCTCAGGGCCCGCCGCGACCACGGCGTACCCACCGCGCCGCAGCGCCTCGGTGACCACGGCGCGCTCGGCGAGCACCTGCTCCGCGGCGGCCGCGGTATACGGGTCGCGCCCGCGCGCGGCGACCGCGGCGGCGATCTCCGGATCGGTCACCGAGACCAGCAGCACCCGGTGCCTGCGGGCGAGCACCGGGAGCACCGGCAGCAGGTTCTCCCGGACGGCGGCGCCGTCCAGCGCGGTGAAGAGCACCATCAGGCTGCGCCGCCGACTGCGCCGGACGGCGGCGCGCACCAGCGCGGCGCAGTCGGTGTCGACCAGCGCGGCGGTGATCCCCGCGGTGGCGTGCAGCAGCCGCTGCTGCAGCTTGTTCCCGGTCACCCCGCGCACCTCGGCGCGCACCTCGCGGTCGAAGGCGAGCAGGTCGACGGTGTCGCCCGCCGCCGCGGCCAACCCGCCGAGCAGCAGCGCCGCCTCGATGGCGGCATCCAGCCTGGTCCCGTCGCCGACCCGCCCCGCAGCCTGCCGCCCGGTGTCCATGAGCAGCACCACGTGCCGGTTGCGCTCCGGCCGCCAGGTGCGGACCAGCACGTCGGTGGCGCGGGCGGTGGCCCGCCAGTCGATGGCGCGCACGTCGTCCCCGGCCACGTACTCGCGGAACGAGTCGAACTCGGTGCCCTGGCCGCGCCGGTTCGCCACGGTGCGGCCCTCCAGGTGCTGCAGCCGCTTGACCGCCGAGCGCAGCAGCTTCTCCGCGCGGAAGGCGGGCAGCGCCCGCACCCTTGCGGGCGCCGCGTACCGGAACTGCCTGCCCGCCAACCCGATCGGCCCGCGCAGCCGCACCGTCACCGGCCCGGCCTCGCGGTCGCCGCGGTAACTGGGGGTGAGCGTGGTGCGCAGCCGGGTGGTGGTGCCCGCCGGGAGGTCGAGCCGGTGTTCGCGGTCGGCGGCGCGCGCGCTGTCCGGCCAGTCGTCCCAGAGCGTGCCGCGGGCCGGGCGGCCGCCGGTATTGGTGACCGCCAGTTCGACGCTCGCCTCCCGACCCAGCCGGACCGTGGTGATCGGCGCCCGGTGCAGCGTCAGCTCGTCCCGCCGGGGCAGCGCGAGTACGTCGACCAGCACCGCGAAGGCCAGCGCGGCGGTGCCGGTGACGACGCCGAGCCACGAGGGCAGCACCAGCGCGACGAGCAGCCCGAGCACCGCCGCCGCGGCCGCCGCCCTGCCGGTGACGACCATTGCCTAGACCGGGACCGGGACGGCGTGCAGCAGCGCCGCCATCACCGCCTCGGTGCTCGCCCCGTCCAGCTCCGCCTCCGGCTTGAGCTGCAGCCGGTGCCGCAGCACCGCGACCGCGACCACCTTGACGTCGTCCGGGGTGACGAAGCCGCGGCCGTTCAGCCAGGCGAAGGCGCGCGCCGCCGCCATCAGCGCGGTGGCCCCGCGGGTGGAGGCGCCGTGCTGCACGGCGGGCGCGGTGCGGGTGGCCCGGCACAGGTCGACGATGTAGGCGAGCACCTCGGGGGCGAGCGTCACCTGCGCGATGGCGGCGCGGCCCGCGGCGACGTGCGCGACACCGGCCACCGGGCGCAGCCCGGCGGCGCTCAGGTCGCGCGGGTCGAAGCCGCTCGCGTGCCGGTGCAGGATCCGGAACTCGTCGTCCCGGCCGGGCAGGTGGATGTCGACCTTGAACAGGAAGCGGTCCAGCTGCGCCTCCGGCAGCGGGTAGGTGCCCTCCTGCTCGATCGGGTTCTGCGTGGCGACCACGACGAACGGGTCGGGCAGCGGCCGCGGCGTGCCGTCCACCGAGACCTGCCGCTCCTCCATCGACTCCAGCAGCGAGGACTGGGTCTTCGGCGGGGTGCGGTTGATCTCGTCGGCGAGCAGCAGGTTGGTGAAGACCGGGCCCTGCCGGAAGGTGAACTCGGCCGAGTGCGGGTCGTAGATCTGCGACCCGGTGACATCGCCCGGCATCAGGTCCGGGGTGAACTGCACCCGGGTGTGCGTCAGGTCGAGCGCGGTGGCCAGCGCCCGGACCAGCAGCGTCTTCGCGACGCCCGGCACGCCCTCCAGCAGCACGTGCCCGCGGCAGAGCAGGGCGAGCACCAGGTACATGACGGCGTCGTCATTGCCGACCACCGCCTTCCCGATCTCGCCGCGCAGCGCGGTGAACGCGGCGTGCGCGTCCGCCGCGGTGGGTGCGTGCGTGGTGTTCGTGCTGGTCATCCGACCTCCGCTTCGATCAGATCAAGGTGGGTGGCGACGTGGTCGAGGGTGGCCGCGTCCGGCACCGGGCCGTACAGCGCGCCGTGCAGCAGCGCGGGCTCCGCGCGCAGCCGGGTGGCGAGCACCGCGACCACCCGCTCCGGCCCGTCCTGCGGGTGCAGGCCGAGCCGCGGCCGGACCCGGCGCAGGGTGGCGCGGCGCAGGGTGGCCGCGATGTGCTCGTGGTCGTCGGAGCGGCGGTACAGCGCGGCCTGGCCGGCCAACAGCTCGTTCGCCCGCACCTCGACCGGCCGCGGCTCGCGGACCAGCGCGCCGCGCCGCCGCGCCCGCCACCAGACCAGCACCGCCGCGGCGATGAGCAGCTGCAGCCCGCCGAAGGCGAGCGGGGCCGGGAGCCTGCTGAAGATCGAGTCCGAGCCGGGGCCGAAGCCGGGGAAGTCGATGTCCTCCGGGTAGTCGGTGGGCGGCGGGGGCAGCTCGGGCGGTGGCTCCGGCGGCGGCGGGGCGGTCGGGGCGCTGCAGCCCTGGAGCAGGGCGTAGAGCAGGAAGCCGACGGCGATGGCGGCGGCGAGCGTGCCCCAGAATCGGGGGTTGCGCAACAGCTGGGGGAGCTCGGGGCGGGCGCGGCGGGTCTTGCGGCCGCGGCCCTCGATCTCCGGGCGCTCCTCGGGTTCGGGGGCCGGTGGCGGTGCCCCCGCGGAGTAGCGGTCGGCGTACTCCAGCCGGCGGTACTCGTCCTCGGTGGCGTGCCTGCCGCCGTAGACGACCTCGTCGAACGAGCCCGCCGCCGGGTGCAGCGGGGTGGCCGACTCCAGGGGGAGCGTGGTCGAGGCGTCGTTCGCCGTCTCCTGGGCGGTGCGCGAGCGGCGGACCTCGAGCGTGCCGTTCTGCTCCAGCCCGCGCAGCACCGCGCGGAACCGCTCGCGCAGCGCGGTGTCGTAATCGCGGCGGGCCGCCGCTTGCTCGGCCGCGGCCCGATGCTCGGCCGCAGCCCCGAGCCGCGGCGCGGCGGGTATGTCGGCGGGACCGTTGCGCTTGCTCAGGTCGGGGCTCATCGGGCGCCGCCCGCGACCACGATGTCCAACCCCTCGCGGCGGCAGCGGCGGTCGACGTAGCAGACCACCCGGCCCGCGGCGTCGATCAGCTCGCCGATCGCGGCGATCAGCAGCACCCCGCCGGTGATCAGCAGAATCACCGCCCAGCGCCGGGTGCCGGTGAAATCGGAGAGGTAGAGCGGGATGGCGAGCAGCGGCACGGCGAGCACGGCGAGCAGCAGCATCCGGAAGATCCAGAGCCAGGCCAGCGACCAGCTCGCCCGGTCGGCCAGCAGCCGGGAGCGGGCGACGGCCGCCCGGTACGGCCGCCGCTCGTCGAGCAGGACCGGGATCACCAGGTAGTACCGCGCGCGCAGGTAGGCGAGCCACAGCACGGTCGCCCCACCGGTGAGCGGCGCGGTGACCCCGCCGACCAGCAGACCGACCGGGGTGAACCAGAGCTGGTAGCGCAGCAGCCCGCCGAGCGCAGGGCGCAGCGCGGCCAGCGCGGCACCGGGGCCCAGCTTCGCGCCGCGCAGCGTCGCCAGCCCGAGCGCGACGGTGCAGCCCCGGATCAGGAAGCGCAGCAGCAGGATCGCGAGCGCGGTGCCGAGCACGGCGCCCCACGCGACGCTCGCGTCCGAGCCGTCCAGCTCGGCGAAGAGCGCCGTCACCCCGAAGGCCAGCGTCAGCGCCGCCGTGAACCCGGCGGCGACGAGCACCGCGAGCGCGACGACGTTCGCCTGGATCAGCGCGAACGGCTCGTCCAGCTGTTCGCGGAAGCTGAGCGGGCGCACCGGGACCGTCGTGCCAGGGGAGCCTGGTACCGGATCACCTCCCACCCCGACGGCACCGGCCGGGGCAGCGGCAGGTGACACGCGGCGAGTCTAACCGCAGGGACGGGCCAGCCGCGTCGGCTCAGGACGCCCGCGCAGCGTCACCGATTCGCCGAGTTCCCAGCGCGCGGCCTCGGCAGGGGCGGCGGCGCGCACCGTGCTCTCCGAGCTGAGGACCAGCAGCGGCTCGCGCTTGGCGAGTTCGCAGAGCCGGGCCGCCTGGTTCACCGCGTCGCCGATCACGGTGAACTCGTAGCGCTGCCGCGCCCCCACATTGCCCGCGACCACCCGCCCGGCCGCCACCCCGATGGCCGCGGTGAAATCGGTGGCGCCGACCAGCCTTTCGCGGATCGCGCGGGCGCAGGCCAGCGCCGACCCCGCCGCGTCGGCGAGCGGCGCCGGGGTGCCGAAGACGGCGAGCGCGGCATCGCCCTCGAACTTGTTGAGCAGCCCGCCGTGCTGCTCCACCTCGGCGACGACCACGTCGAAGAAGCGGTTCAGGATGGCCACGATCTCCGGCGCGGGCCTGCTCGCGGCCATGGCGGTGGAGCCGACGATATCGATGAAGAGCGTGGCGGCGTCGGTCTCCATGCCGCCGAGCACGGGGTCGCGCTCCAGCGCCGCCGCGGCCACGTCGCGCCCGACGTGCCTGCCGAACAGGTCCCTGATCTGCTCGCGCTCACGCAGCCCGGCGACCATGCGGTTGAAGCCGCTCTGCAGCTCGCCGAGCTCGGTGCCGTCGTAGACGACGACCGCGGCGTCCAGGCTGCCGTCCTCGACCAGCCGCAGCGCGCGGCGCACGCCGTTGATCGGCGCGACGGTGGCGGAGAGCGTCTGCGCCAGCAGTACCAGGCCGAAGACCAGGGTGGCGCCGCCGAACGAGAGCACGCAGACCGCGAGCCGCGCCGCGCTGACATCGTCCCTGGCCAGGGCCAGGATCGCGACCACCATGGTGCCCGCGACCGGGACGCCGGAGCCGAGCATCCAGACCAGCAGGGTGCGGCCGAAGACGCCGATCCCGCGCCGCCGCCGGGTCGGCGCCGCGTCCAGCACCCGCGCGGTCACCGGGCGCAACGCGAACTCGATGAGCAGGTAGCTGTTGGCGCAGACCACGATCGCGCTGAACGCGATGCCGAGCGCGACCTTGGGGATGAACCGCGGCTCGGCCAGCCCGGCAAGCACGGTGAGCAGCACGACCCCGCCGAGCCAGAGCGCCGCCTGGTAGAGCACCAGCGTGCGCGGCACCCGCCCGGCGGCGATCTGCTCGGCCTCGGTCGGGACGTGGTCCTGGTCGATGGCCCAGCGCAGCGCGCGCAGCCCGCCGGTGGTGCCCCACCAGACCCCGATCAGGATGGCGGCGAGGGCGTAGGCGGGCGCGGCGATGAGCGCGGCGAGCAGCTCCCCGGTGAATACCGACGGCCCGGGCAGCACGAAGCCGATCAGCGCGACCGAGACGACGATGCCGACCACGTTGGCCAGCACGATCGAGACGGTGAGCAGCCCCTGGATCCGGAGCCTGCGCAGCCCGGCGGGCTCCTCGACGGTGCCGAGCAGCGGCGAGCCCCACGGCGCGCCGACCACCGTCGGCTCGGCGGGGGGCTGCCGCACCGCGGCCTCAGTCTCGGGCATATCGGTCACCGATGGTCATGCACGCAGCCTAGAGAGCGGGGTGCGCGCCGTGCGCGGCGTTGTCGCGCGGGCGGCGGGAGGGGTCGGTCCGGTTCACCGGGCCGGGGGAAGGGCGGGGCGCTTCGCCTCGGCGCAGGCATCCGGCGTGTGCTCGGCCACCGCGACGGTGCCCGGTTCGTAGGGGGAGACCACGGTGGCGACCACCGGGTGCTCCGGCGCGGCGTCGAGGACGGCGCCGATCTGGACGGTGCGGGTGCGCCGCACGGTCAAGGTGATCTCCTCGCGCTCCTCCAGCGCCCGCACCACGACCCGCAGCGGCTGGGCGGCGGTGCCGATGGCATCGGCGACGACACCGGGCACGAACGGCCGGAACAAGCGGACGGCGGTCCCGGAGAACGGCACCGCGCCGAGGACAGGCAGCCGAACGGCGTCCGGGTCGACCGGCGCGGGTACCTCGCTGACCAGCACCGGCTCGACCGTCGCGGCCGCGGGCAGCGCCGGTGCACCCGGCTCCGCCTGCCGCTGCGGCGGCTCGGTGATCCCGATCTCCAACCCGCCGATGGCCGCGATCACCCGAGTCCGCTGCCGCTCCCGGTCGATCGCGGTGTCCGCGTCCGCGACCAGCTTGACGGCGGTGAGCTCCTGCTCGGCCCGCACCTCCGCGGTCTCGGTGCGGGTGTGCGCCCGCCGCACCGCGATGGCGGCGTCGGCCTCCCGCTCGGCCCGGTCGCGCACCAGGTCGGCGGCGATCCTGCGGTCGAACGTGGTGTCGCCGCGCCAGCGCCGCAGCAGCAGCGGGAGCAGCGCCAGCGCCACGAAGAGCAGCAGGCAGAGCAGCCGGGGGAGCAGCGCGGCGTGCTCGTTCATGGCCGACCAGCGGGCGCCGAGCCCGCGATCGGTCCCCGCGGCCGCGGCGGCGCCGCCCAGCTCCCGCTCGGCGTCGCGCACCCGCTGGTCCAGCGCGGGCGCCCGCTGCTCGGCCGCGGCGAGCCGGGCGCGGGCGTCGGCGAGCAGCTCGTTGGCGGTCCTGGCCTCGGGGCCGTCGCCGGGCACGCCGGTGATCCTGGTTTCCGGGCAGCCGGGGCCGGGGTTGAACTCGCAGCGCGCGGTGACGAGCGCGGTGTCGATCCCCGCGCGAGCGTCGGCGACGGCGGCGTCCAGCGCGGTGCGCTCGGCGCGGGCCGACTCCAGCTCGGCGCGGGCCGCGGTCACCGCGGGCCCCGACGCCGCCGCGGCGTGCGCCCGGTCGTCGAGGGTGCGGTCGACGGCGCCCGCGAAGAGCACGGTCGCGGCGAGTTCGGCGACGACGACGCCTGCGAGCACGGCGAGCAGCGCACGCCCGGCGGTGCCGAGCGGGTCCGGCATCCGGCCCGGCTTGGCGGTGGCGCAGGCGCGCCCGATCAGCCCGGCGAAGACGACGGCCGCCGCGGCTGCCGCGAGCACTCCGGGGAGCGGCAGGGCCCGCACCGCGGCCGCCGCGGTCACACCCCCCGCGACCAGGGCGAAGCCGAGCACGGCGGCACCGGTCGTGACGTAGCCGGAGCGCTCGTGCGGGAGCGCGGGCGCGTCCGCCTGGGCTCCGCCGAGCCAGGTGAACAGTCCGGTCACGGTCATGTGACTCCACATCCTCGGTATCGGGGTCGGACCGGGGCGTTCACAGAGTGACAGCATCCGGGCGGCGCTTCGAGGGAGTGCGCGGCGATGTGGCCAGGTTCACACGGAACCCGTTGCCTCGCAGCGGGACAGGGTGCCGGACCCCCGGTTCTGTGGTGAACCCCACTCGACGGATTAGCCAAGAGTGTGCTGGGCCCCGCGCCCGAACAAAGATGCCGGACGGTCGTCTCGCGTCATCTGCTTGTCACATCCCTGTCATATCCGTCTCAGCCAGCGGTTACCCGAGGTAGCCGGGGTGCGGCTGGTTTGTTCTCCCCTCCGCGGGGGAAATCTCTATCGACGCAGGTGGGCACCGCTTCTCTCGTTTCGCGCCCGGGTTTCGACGTCGAAACCCGGGCGCACTGCACCCCTGGCACCCAGTGCCAGGGGATCGATCGACCCGCGAGCCCTGCTTTACACTGGACGACGCGCACAAAGTGGAGGACCGCATGAAGAAGCCCAGCTAGACCTCATTTCCATCGAATGTGAGTTGGTTGGGCTTCGGACCTGACTTATCGTTTGCTCTTACGCCGGACACACCGTCCGGCCTGTCGCCCCGCGCGCCGCAGCCCCGAGTCGGTGCTCAGGTAGCGGGCGGCCACCCGCACGGAGGTAGCGAGCGCCCCAGCGCATCGCCGCCGCCGAGCAGCCCACACACAACACCCTGCGGGTGGACAACTGGAGACGTGACTGCACGCCGAGACCATCAGCGCGGCTGGATTCGGACCGTACGGACGCAGTCTTGACCAGGCGTTCGAACGAGAAGGCCGCTACTGCGATGGCCCCGCTCCTCGATCGCCTACTTCCTGAAGGCAGAGGCATGACGCAACTTCCCGGCCACCGGTCACCCGGACCCATCGGTCTCTACGATCCGGCGAACGAGCACGACGCCTGCGGTGTCGCGTTCGTCGTCGACATGCACGGCCGCCGCAGCCGCGACATCGTCGACAAGGCTATTACGGCTCTGTTGAACCTGGAGCACCGCGGTGCCGCGGGCGCCGAGCCGAACTCCGGCGACGGCGCAGGCATCCTGATCCAGCTTCCCGACCGTTTCTTCCGGGCCGTCGCCGGCGTCGAGTTGCCCCCCGAAGGCGCCTACGCCTCCGGCATCGCCTTCCTGCCCCAGGCCCGCCGCGAGGCCGCGCGCGCCGCCTACGGCGTGGAGAAGATCGTCAAGGAGGAGGGGCTCGAGGTTCTCGCCTGGCGCGACGTGCCGATCGACGAGACCTCGCTCGGCGCGCTCTCCCGGGACGCCATGCCGACCTTCCGGCAGATCTTCATCGCCTCGCCGAAGGGCGGCGCCGAGCAGCTCACCGGCATGGACCTGGAGCGCCGCGCCTACGTCGTGCGCAAGCGGGTCGAGCACGAGCTCGGCAAGCAGGGCGCAGGCGAGGGCGCCACCGGCCGGGAGACGGTCTACTTCCCGAGCCTGTCCGGGCAGACCTTCGTCTACAAGGGCATGTTCACCACCCCGCAGCTGCGCGCCTTCTACCTGGACCTGCAGGACGACCGGGTGGAGAGCGCGCTCGGCATCGTGCACTCCCGCTTCTCCACCAACACCTTCCCCTCCTGGCCGCTGGCGCACCCGTTCCGCCGGGTGGCGCACAACGGTGAGATCAACACCGTCACCGGCAACGAGAACTGGATGCGCGCGCGCGAGGCGCTGCTGCGCAGCGAGGTCTTCGGCATCGACTCCGCGGGCAAGAACCGGCTGGAGAAGATCTTCCCGGTCTGTACGCCCGGCGCCAGCGACACCGCCCGCTTCGACGAGGTGCTCGAGCTGCTGCACCTCGGCGGCCGCGGGCTGCCGCACGCCGTGCTGATGATGATTCCCGAGGCCTGGGAACGCAACGAGAACATGGACCCGGCGAACCGGGCGTTCTACCAGTACCACTCCATGCTGATGGAGCCGTGGGACGGCCCGGCCTCGGTCTGCTTCACCGACGGCGCGGTCGTCGGCGCGGTGCTCGACCGCAACGGCCTGCGCCCGAGCCGGATCTGGGTCACCGAGGACGGCCTGGTCGTGATGGCCTCCGAGGTCGGCGTGCTCGACATCGACCCGGCCAAGGTGGTCAAGAAGGTCAGGCTGCAGCCGGGCCGGATGTTCCTGGTCGACACCGCCCAGGGCCGGATCGTCGGCGACGACGAGATCAAGGCCGAGCTGGCCGCCGAGCACCCGTACCAGGAGTGGCTCGACGCGGGCGTCAAGAAGCTCTCCGACCTGCCCGACCGCCCGCACGTGCACATGTCGCACGACCGCGTGCTGATCCGGCAGCAGATCTTCGGCTACACCACCGAGGAGCTGAACCTGCTGCTCTCGCCGATGGCGAAGACCGGCGGCGAGGCTCTCGGCTCGATGGGCACCGACACCCCGATCGCGGTGCTCTCCGCGCGGCCGCGGCTGCTCTTCGACTACTTCTCGCAGATCTTCGCGCAGGTCACCAACCCGCCGCTGGACGCGATCCGGGAAGAGGTCGTGACCAGCCTGAAGCGCAACCTCGGCCCCGAGGGCGACCTGCTGCACCCCAGCCCGGAGTCGTGCAGGCAGATCGCCATCGAGGGCCCGATCCTGGACAACGACGAGCTCGCCAAGCTGGTGCACATCAACGACGACGGCTCGCAGCCGGGGCTGCGCTCGGTGGTCGTGCGCGGGCTGTACCCGGTCGCCAAGGGCGGCAAGGGGCTGCGCGAGGCGATGGCGGCGATCAACACCCAGGTCTCGGCGGCGATCGAGGGTGGGGCGCGGATCATCGTGCTCTCCGACCGCGAGTCCAACGAGAAGCTGGCGCCGATCCCGTCGCTGCTGCTCACCGCCTCGGTCCACCACCACCTGGTGCGCGAGCGCACCCGCACCATGGTCGGGCTGATCGTGGAGGCCGGTGACGCCCGCGAGGTGCACCACATGGCCACCCTGGTCGGCTTCGGCGCGGGCGCGGTCAACCCCTACATGGCCTTCGAGTCGCTGGAGGACATGCTGGAGCGCGGCGCGCTCACCATGCCCGGCAGCACCGGCGACCTGCAGGTCGACTACCGCAAGGCCGTCGCCAACTACATCAAGGGCGCGGGCAAGGGCGTGCTCAAGGTGATGTCCAAGATGGGCATCTCCACCCTCGCCTCGTACAACGGCGCCCAGCTCTTCCAGGTCATCGGGCTGGCGCAGGACCTGGTGGACGAGTTCTTCACCGGGCTGCGCTCGCACCTGGACGGCATCGGGCTGGACGAGATCGCCGCCGACGTCGCGGCGCGGCACGGCGTCGCCTTCCTGGAGAACCGCAACGAGCGCGCGCACCGCGAGCTCGAGGTCGGCGGCGAGTACCAGTGGCGCCGCGAGGGCGAGTACCACCTGTTCAACCCGGACACCGTCTTCAAGCTGCAGCACGCCACCCGCAGCGGGCAGTACTCGGTCTTCAAGGAGTACACCAAGCTGGTGGACGACCAGTCCGAGCGGCTGGCCTCGCTGCGCGGGCTGTTCCAGTTCCGCAACGGCGCGCGCTCGCCGATCCCGATCGAGGAGGTCGAGCCCGCCACCGCGATCGTCAAGCGCTTCTCCACCGGCGCGATGAGCTACGGCTCCATCTCCGCCGAGGCGCACGAGACGCTGGCCATCGCCATGAACCGGCTCGGCGGCCGCTCCAACTCCGGCGAGGGCGGCGAGCACCCGGCCCGCTTCGAGGTCGAGGAGAACGGCGACTGGCGGCGCAGCGCGATCAAGCAGGTGGCCTCCGGCCGCTTCGGCGTGACCGCGCACTACCTGACCAACTGCAGCGACATCCAGATCAAGATGGCCCAGGGCGCCAAGCCGGGCGAGGGCGGCCAGCTGCCCGCGCACAAGGTGTACCCGTGGGTCGCCGAGGTGCGGCACTCCACGCCGGGCGTCGGACTGATCTCGCCGCCGCCGCACCACGACATCTACTCCATCGAGGATCTGGCGCAGCTGATCCACGACCTGAAGAACGCGAACCCGCAGGCTCGGATTCACGTGAAACTTGTCGCGGAGCCGGGCGTCGGCACCGTCGCCGCCGGCGTCTCGAAGGCGCACGCCGACGTGGTGCTGATCTCCGGGCACGACGGCGGCACCGGTGCCTCGCCGCTCACCTCGCTCAAGCACGCGGGCGGCCCGTGGGAGCTCGGCCTGGCCGAGACGCAGCAGACGCTGCTGCTCAACGGGTTGCGCGACCGGATCGTCGTCCAGGTCGACGGCCAGATGAAGACCGGCCGCGACGTCATGATCGCCGCGCTGCTCGGCGCCGAGGAGTACGGCTTCGCCACCGCGCCGCTGGTGGTCTCCGGCTGCATCATGATGCGCGTCTGCCACCTGGACACCTGCCCGGTCGGCGTCGCCACGCAGAACCCGGTGTTGCGCGAGCGCTTCACCGGCAAGCCGGAGTTCGTGGAGAACTTCTTCCTCTACATCGCCGAGGAGGTGCGCGAACTGCTGGCCTCGCTCGGCTTCCGCACCCTGGACGAGGCGATCGGCCGGGTCGACCTGCTCGACACCAGCAAGGCCAAGCAGCACTGGAAGGCGAGCAAGCTCGACCTCTCGCCGATCCTGGACGACGTCGAGACGGCGTTCATGTACCAGGACCGCCGCTGCACCAAGACCCAGGACCACGGCCTGGACAAGGCGCTGGACCAGCAGCTCATCACGCAGAGCCGGGACGCGCTTGAACGCGGCAAGGCGGTGAAGTTCGAGACCAAGATCTCCAACGTGAACCGCACCGTCGGCACCATGCTCGGCCACGAGGTGACCAAGCTCTACGGCGGCGCCGGGCTCCCCGACGACACCATCGACATCACCTTCACCGGCTCCGCGGGCAACAGCTTCGGCGCCTTCGTGCCCGCCGGCATCACGCTGCGGGTGCAGGGCGATGCCAACGACTACGTCGGCAAGGGGCTCTCCGGCGGGCACCTGGTGGTCCGGCCGTCGCCGAACGCACCGGCCGACTTCGTGGCCGCCGAGAACATCATCGCGGGCAACGTGATCCTGTTCGGCGCGACCAACGGCAAGGCGTTCATCAACGGCGTGGTCGGCGAGCGCTTCGCCGTGCGCAACTCGGGCGCGATCGCCGTGGTCGAGGGCGTCGGTGACCACGCCTGCGAGTACATGACCGGCGGCCGGGTGGTGATCCTCGGCGAGACCGGGCGCAACTTCGGTGCCGGGATGTCCGGCGGCGTCGCCTTCGTCTACGACCCGGAGGGCACCTTCGCCGCGAAGGTGAACCCGGAGCAGAGCGAGGCGCTGGAGCAGCTCTCCGGTGACGACTTCACCTGGCTGCGCGATGCCATCACCGAACACCGCGAGCAGACCGGTTCCGCGGTGGCCGATCGCATCCTCGGCGATTGGTCGCAGCAGGTGAACCACTTCGTGAAGGTCATGCCGCGCGAATACAAGAAGGTCCTGTTGGCGATCTCCGAGGCCGAGAAGGCCGGCCGGGACGTCGACGCTGCGATTATGGAGGCCGCTCGTGGCTGACCCCCAGGGTTTTCTGAAGCACACCCACCGGGAGCTGCCCAAGCGGCGCCCGGTCCCGCTCCGGCTCATGGACTGGAAGGAGGTGTACGAGGAGAAGTTCTCCCACGACACCCTCCGCACCCAGGCCAGCCGCTGTATGGACTGCGGTATCCCGTTCTGTCACAACGGCTGTCCGCTGGGCAACCTGATCCCGGACTGGAACGACCTGGTCTACCGGGACAACTGGCGCGACGCCATCGACCGGCTGCACGCCACCAACAACTTCCCGGAGTTCACCGGGCGGCTGTGCCCGGCGCCGTGCGAGGCCTCCTGCGTGCTCGGGATCAACCAGGACCCGGTCACGATCAAGCAGGTCGAGGTCGAGATCATCGAGAACGCCTTCGACGAGGGCTGGGTCGCCCCGGTCTACCCGACCCGGCTCACCGGCAAGAAGATCGCCGTCGTCGGCTCCGGCCCGGCGGGCATGGCCGCCGCGCAGCAGCTGACCCGCGCGGGCCACACCGTCACGGTCTTCGAGCGCGCCGACCGGATCGGCGGGCTGCTCCGCTACGGCATCCCGGAATTCAAGATGGAGAAGCGCTTCATCGACCGCAGAATGGCGCAGATGGAGGCCGAGGGCACCATCTTCCGGGCGGGCGTGAACGTCGGCGTCGACATCACCGCCGACGAGCTGCGCGAGCAGTACGACGCGGTGGTGCTGGCAGGCGGCGCCACCACCGCCCGCGACCTGCCGATCCCCGGCCGCGAGCTGAACGGCATCCACCAGGCCATGGAGTTCCTGCCCTGGGCCAACCGGGTGCAGCTCGGCGACGACGTCACCGACGAGCGCGGCCTCCCGCCGATCAACGCCAGGGACAAGAAGGTCGTCATCATCGGCGGCGGCGACACCGGCGCCGACTGCCTCGGCACCTCGCACCGCCAAGGCGCCACCTCGGTGCACCAGTTCGAGATCATGCCGCGCCCCCCGGAGGAGCGCGCAGGCTCCACCCCGTGGCCGACCTACCCGCTCATGTACCGGGTCTCCTCGGCGCACGAGGAGGGCGGCGAGCGCGTCTTCTCGGTCAACACCGAGCGCTTCGTCGGCAGCGACGGCAACGTCACCGGGCTGCAGGCGCACGAGGTGACGATGGTCAACGGCCGCTTCGAGAAGGTCGACGGCACCGAGTTCACCCTGGAGGCCGACCTGGTGCTGCTCGCCATGGGCTTCGTCGGCCCGGACAAGGGCGGGCTCCTCACCGACCTCGGCGTCGGCTACGACCAGCGCGGCAACGTCCAGCGCGACAAGAGCTGGGCCACCAATGTCCCCGGCGTCTTCGTCGCCGGTGACATGGGCCGCGGCCAGTCGCTCATCGTCTGGGCCATCGCCGAGGGCCGCGCGGCCGCCGCCGCCGTCGACCGCTACCTGGAGGGCGAGACCGCGCTGCCCGCGCCCATCACCCCCACCATGGTCGCCCAGCGCTGACCTGAGGATTTCCCCGGCAGGGGGAAGGCGGGCGCCTGTGGACAACGGAGTCCACAGGCGCCTTTCGCGTTTCTGGAGTCGAACGGGTCGATGCTAATGTGGGGACGTGCATCCTGAGGGGGGTTCCGTCGCCGACGGGGAGATCTGGCGTTGGAACAGGAAGCGTGCCACCGGAATCGTGTTGACCGACGCTGGGGATCAGGTCTGGTTCGCGGTCAACTCGCTGCGTGGGCGGAACTTCGACGATATCGAGATCGGTGATCGGGTGAACGTCGAATACACCGTAGCTCAGCAGGATTCGCACAGTTTGCGAGCTATCAATGTGAGGTGGCTCGAGTAGAGCCGTGAATATCGGGGGGAACAATGAAATATCTCGTGGCTATCGCCGCCTGTCTGCTGGCCGCCGTCGGCTCGTCAACCGGTCCCGCTTCCGCTGCGCCGAACCCGGTGTCGATGGAGTTCACCGCCGGCCAGCCCTACCGGGAGTACGCCAATAGCGTGTCGCGACTACCTTCTGCACTCCAGCGTCAAGGTGCAGCGTGGCAAGAAATACAAGCTGCGTAGCCGCTGTGACTTCAAGGCGCTGACCAATACGGGGATGCAGCCCGGCAACGTCGAAACCGCGGTCGACTTCGTCGTTCGCTGAACGCGCTGTTCCGGTGTGACGTGCTGAAAGAGGCGGCCCCGCAATCGCCGAACCAGCGGTTTTCGGGGCTATCGAGGTAATCGGACAAGTCGGGGGGTTCGAATGGCGTGGTCTCGGCGGGGCCTCTATTGTGGTCGGCGGTGTGCCGGTGATCTTGGGATGGGGTCCGGTGGCGACGGCCGCGGGGTGACAGTGTTCACCCGCCGTGCACAAGCGTGAAACGCGTCGAGGTCAGCATCGAGGCGGCAACTTGTCGGGCGCTGTCCCTGCGGGGGCAACTGTTCAGGACTGGAGCGGAATGCAGTTGAAGAAGGTCGTCGCGGCTCTCGGCGCGTCCGCGGCACTCGTGTCCGGCATGGTGCTCGGCGGGACCGGTGCCGCCGCGGCGGCGCCCGGCTGCCCGAGCCTGTACGTGGTCGCGATCCCTGGCACCTGGGAGACGGGGCGGGACAAGGAGCCGGGGCCGGGGATGCTGGCCGGGGTCACGAACAACCTGCCGCGCTCGGCGAAGGTCGACTACGTCACCTACTCCGCCACCGCGTTCCCGTGGGAGGGCGAGGTGTACGGCAACTCCAAGAAGGAGGCCGTGAACGCCGCCCGCGGGCTGATCGGCGACATGGCGCGGGCCTGCGGGGCCACCCAGATCGCGCTGGTCGGCTACAGCCAGGGCGCGGACGCCGCCGGTGACCTCGCGGCCGATATCGGCACCGGGCTCGGCGTCGTGCCGCCGGAGCGGATCGCGGGCGTCGGGCTGATCTCCGACCCGCGGCGCTCCCCGACCGATATCCAGGTCGGCCCGGTCGCGGGCGGCGCGGGCGCCGGTGGCCCCCGGGTCGGCGGCTTCGGCTGGGTCAGCGACCGCACCCGCACCATCTGCGCGGTGGACGACCTGTACTGCGCCACCGCGACCGACGACTTCATCACCCGCTTCGCGGGCTTCCTCGCCATGAGCTCCGAGGCCAACGTCGCCAACCTGGGCCGCTACCAGCAGGAAGCGGGCTCGATCATCAATGACCTGATGGCGCACGGCGGCGTGCCGACGCTGCAGGGCCAGCTCACCGAGTCCGCCAACGAGCAGCGGGTGAAGGACCTGGAGCGGTTCTACAGCTCGCAGGCGCACACCCTCTACGGCAGCTACCGAGTCGAGAACGGCAAGAGCGCCGTCCGCTGGATGCACGACTGGATCGCGGGCATGGCCTGACGGTCCCCTGAGTACGACGAAGGCCACCGCCCCAGCCGGGCGGTGGCCTTCGTCGTGCTCAGCTCAGCGCGCCGAGCCGCTGGGCGCTGTGCGGGGTCAGGACTCCAGGTTGCGCGGGAGCAGGTCCCAGACGTGGGCGTTCTCGTTCACCGTGGCGACGGTGCGGCTGCCGCTGCGCGAGTACAGGATTCGGGTGATCGAGCAGTAGTCGATCGGGAAGGTGAGCGGGCGGGGCAGGCCGAGGACGTCCTGCAGTGTCACGTTCACCACGCCGCCGTGGGCGAAGGCGAGCACGGTGTCCGCCGGGTCGGCGGCCTTCACCAGGTCGGTGACGACCGCCGCGACCCTGGCGGCGAAGGCGGGGCCGTCGATCTGCTCCGGCAGGTGGCCCGCCTTGATCCGCTCGTAGGCGGCGCGGAACTCGGTCTTGGCGTCCTCGATGGGGATGTAGGCGGGCAGGTCGCGGTCGTACTCGGCGAGGTCGTCGCAGACCTCGACCGCCAGGCCGAGCGCGGCCGCGGCGGGCGCCGCCGTCTCCAGGGCGCGCCGCTGCGGGCTGCTCACGATCCGGGTGATCCGGCGGTGGTGCCGCAGCGCCTCCGGCACCCGCGCCGCCTGGTCGACCCCGAGCGGGGCCAGCTCCGGGTCGGCGGGGGCGTGGGAGCCCTCGATGCGGACCGGCTGGGCATGGCGGACGAAGATGAGCTGCACCCGTCCACCGTATCCGGCGCTACTGCTGCTTCTTGCGCTTGGTGAGCAGGTAGATGCCGACCACGATCGCCACCACGATCAGCAGGCAGCAGATGCCGCCGAAGATCAGGCCGCTGCCGCCGCGGGACTTCTTCTTCTTGGCGGCCTCGTAGTCGATGACCGTGGTCAGGACGTCCGGGCTGGCCCAGACGTGCGGGTCGAACAGCGGGGCCTGGGTGAGCAGGTCGAGATACATAGTGTTTCCCCTCGTCGGCGGGTTCGGCTTCCTCCCGGAGCCGGAATTCTCAGGCTAGCCGCCGGGTTCGGGCGCGCGGGGCGGTTCCGTGCCGGTGGTCTGCATCAAGATCGCGGGTACTTCGCGCGGCGTTTACACGCCGCGCGAAACTCTCCGCTCAGTGCGGGGGCCACTGGCCGCCCGGGCGCCCACGATCGTGCGCGCCCGGCGCACCGTAGCCCGGCTGGGAGCCGTAGCCCGGCTGGAAGCCGGGGGCTGGGCCGTAGCTCGGCTGGCCGTAGCCGGGCTGAGCGCCGTACCCCGGTTGGCTGCCGTAGACAGGTTGGACGCCGGGTCCGGTGCCGTAGCCCGGCTGTGCGCCGCCGGGCTGCGCACCCGGTCCGGAGCCGTAACCGGACGCTGCGCCGTAACCGGGTTGCCCCGGCCCGGGCTGCGGGCCGGGCCCGTACCCCGGCGGCGGGCCGAACCCGGGACCCGGCGGGTTCGCGTTCCCGGACCCCGACTTCCGGCTCTTGATCACCAATCCGATGACGATCGCCGCGACGAGCCCGAGGCAGACCAGCCCGACGACGAACGCCCCGATCGAACCACCCCCGCTCCCGCGGCTCCCCCCGCGCCGCCGCGCTTGGAGCGCGTCGGCGAGCAGCGCCGGGTCGGGTTGGGCGGACAACACAGGATCGAGCAGCCCCGATGTGACGAGCAGGCCGACAGGCACGACGAATTTCCCTCCG
This sequence comes from Nocardia sp. NPDC057353, assembly GCF_042667085.1. NCBI lineage: Bacteria > Bacillati > Actinomycetota > Actinomycetes > Mycobacteriales > Nocardiaceae > Nocardia > Nocardia sp. NPDC057353. The sequence goes on along the minus strand of NZ_JBHVAK010000013.1, from coordinate 22,131 downwards.
AGAAGTAGGCGGCGTCCTCCCTGGCGCCGAACGTCGAACCCTAACAGGGTGATTCGCAGGGGACACCCCTCAATAAGGGGGGCAGGACGCGGCTACCGCGGCTTGACCAGCGGGAAGGGCAGCGTCTCCCGGATACTCCGCCCGGTGATCAGCATGACGATCCGGTCGACGCCCATCCCGAGCCCGCCGGTCGGCGGCATGGCGTGCTCCAGCGCCTGCAGGAAGTCCTCGTCCAACTCCATCGCCTCCGGATCCCCGTTGGCCGCGAGCAGCGACTGCTCGGTGAGCCGCTGCCGCTGGTCCACCGGGTCGGTGAGCTCGCTGTAGGCGGTCCCGAGCTCGACGCCCCACGCCACCAGGTCCCAGCGCTCGGCCACCCCGGCGATGCTGCGGTGCGACCGGGTCAGCGGGGAGACCGAGGTGGGGAAGTCGCAGTAGAAGGTGGGCCGCTCGGTGCGCGCCTCGACCAGGTGCTCGTACATCTCCAGCACGATCTGCCCGGCGTCCCAGTTGTGCTGGAACGGGATGTCGGCGGCGTCGCAGAGCTCGCGCAGCCTGGTCACCCCGGTCTCCGGCGTGACATCGGTGTCCAGCGCCTCGGAGACCGCGCCGTGCACCGTCTTCACGGTCCACTCGCCGGAGATGTCGACCTCTTCGTACCCGCCGCCGTCCACCGGCCGCAGCGCCACCTCGGCGCCGTTCGCGGCGACGGCGGCCTCCTGGATGAGCCGCCTGCACAGGTGCATCATGCGCTGGTAGTCGCTGTGCGCCTCGTACGCCTCCAGGATGGTGAACTCCGGGTTGTGGCTGAAGTCGACGCCCTCGTTGCGGAAGGTCCGGCCCAGCTCGAAGACCTTCTCCATGCCGCCCACGCAGAGCCGCTTGAGGTACAGCTCGGGCGCGATGCGCAGGTAGAGGTCGAGGTCGTAGGCGTTGATGTGGGTGCGGAACGGGGTGGCGTTGGCGCCGCCGTGCACCTGCTGCAGGATCGGCGTCTCCACCTCGAGGAAGCCCGCGCCGTGCAGCGAGTCGCGGAGCGAGTGCAGCACCGCGCTGCGCTTGGCCATGACCTCGCGGGTGTCGGCGTTGATCGCCATGTCCACGTAGCGCTGCCGCACCTTGGACTCGGGGTCGGCGAGCCCCTTCCACTTGTCCGGCAGCGGGTGCAGGCACTTGCCCAGCATCCGCCAGTCGGCGGCGAGCAGCGAGAGCTCCTCGCGCCTGCTGAGCCCGAGCTGGCCGCTCACCTCGATCAGGTCGCCGAGGTCGAAGTACTCGGTGAACTCGGCGCTGCGCTCGGCCCCGACCCGGTCGCGGTCGATGAGCAGCTGGATGTCGCCGGACCAGTCGCGCAGCAGCGCGAAGATGACGCCGCCGTAGTCGCGAATGCGCAGCAACCGCCCGCAGACCCGGACCGTCGTGCCGCGCGGGGTGCGCCGCGCCGCCGCGATGGTGTGCGTCGGCGGGTAGGCCACCGGGTACGCCTCGACGCCGTGCTCGGTGAGCTTGCGTAGCTTCGCCATCCGCACCCGGACCTGCTCCGGGCGCCGCGCGCGGACCTCGGGGTCCTCGTCGTCCGGCCAGTCCGGCGCGCTGCCGTCGGCGTGCAGCCCGGTGATCCCCGCGGGTACGGCGCTGTGCAGCCCGGTGTGCACGGTGGTGTCGGTCTCCGGGCCGAAGCGCGGCAGGAAGCCCTCGGCGAGCGCGCTCGCCATCGCCACCCGCGGCAGCTGCCTGCGCTCCTCGAACAGGAAGAACCGCGGCACCCAGTCGGGCTGGTACTTCACGTTCGAGCGGTACAGCGCCTCCAGCTGCCACCAGCGGGAGAAGAAGAGCAGCACGCCGCGCCACAGCCGCAGCACCGGCCCCGCGCCGATCCGGCCGCCCTCCTCGAAGACCGAGCGGAACACCGCGAAGTTCAGCGAGACCCTGGTGACGCCGTACTGCTCGGAGTTCAGCGCGAGCTGCGAGATCATCAGCTCCATCACGCCGTTCGGCGCGCCGGGGTCGCGGCGCATGAGCTCCAGTGAGACGCCGGTGCGGCCCCACGGCACCAGCGACAGCATGCCGAGCACCCGCTCCTGCGGGTTGACCGCCTCGACCAGCAGGCAGTCGGCGTCCTGCGGGTCGCCGAGCCTGCCGAGCGCCATGGAGAAGCCGCGCTCCTCGGCGGTGTCCCGCCAGGCGTCGGCGCGCGCGGTGATGCTCTGGAAGTCCTGCTCCGGGATGTCGCCGTGCCGCCGGATGCGCACCGTGACGCCCTGCTTGCGCAGCCGGTTGGCGGCCTGGCGCACCTGCTTGAGCTCCGGCCCGGCCAGCGAGAAGGAGCGGGTGTCCAGGATCGCCTCGTCGCCGAGGCGCAGCGCGGCCAGCCCGGCCCTGCGGTACGCGGTGGCGCCGGGTTCGCTGGCGCCCATCACCGCGGGCGCCCAGCCGAAGCGGTCGGCCAGCCGCAGCCACTCGTCGATCGCCTGCGGCCAGGACTCCCGCCTGCCGATGGGGTCACCGCTGGCCAGGCAGGTGCCGAGCTCGACGCGGTAGGTGATGGCGGCCTTGCCGTTCGGCGCGAAGACGACGGCCTTGTCCCGCCGGGTGGCGAAGTAGCCGAGCGAGTCCTCCACGTCGGAGTGCGCGAGCAGGCCGCGGATGGCCGACTCGTCCACCCCGGTCATGGCGTTGGCGGCGCGCTGCGAGCGCAGCAGCACCAGCACCGCAGCGAGCAGCGCGAGCGCGCCGAAGAGCCCGAGCAGGAAGTTCACGAACGGGTGCGGGTGCCCGTCGAAGTGCTCGTTGTCGGCGAGCACCGCCGCCGTCACCCGGTACAGCGACCAGGCGGGGCGCTGCCAGCCACTCGGCAGCGAACCGGGGAAGAGCTCGAGCAGCCCCCAGCCGACCAGGAACCCCAGCGCCAGCCCACCGAGCAGGACGCCGAGCGCCTTCCACCCCGCACCGCGCCTGACCTTGGTGTAGAACTCGCCGTACGCGGCGATCAGCACCCCGATCACCGCGAGGTGCACCACCATGGCGACCAGCGCGTTCACGTCGCCCTGCGTGGTGAAGGTGACGATGTTGATCACCGTGTACAGCGTCAGGTAGCCGACCAGCAACCACCAGGCTATGCGTTTGCGGCTGGCCAGCGCGCCCGCGAGCAGCGCGACCAGCAGCGCCCACATGAGGTTGGTGTCCGGGGCGTCGAAGTAGTAGTCGTCGATGTACCGGCGCGGGGCCGCGGTGATCCAGCGCAGGGTGGCCGAGAGGCTCCACAGGAAGACCAGCACCGAGAAGACGCCGAGCACGGTGGCGGCGATGTGCGGAACCTCGCGCAACCGGCCGCGGGCGCGGTGCGGGACGGGCGGCGTCGGCCGATCCGGTGGTAGCTCGGTCTCGACCGGCGGAGCGGCCTGCGTGGAAGTCACCGAACCAGTGTGCGTGCCGATCGGGCGGAATGCCGCGCCTTTCGCCCGCCGCGTGTCTGACCGTTCGCCGGATGGTAACTGAATCGGAACGCTGCGCACCGCGGCCCGGCCCGGTGCCGGACCGGGTACGACGGGGGAGTATGCATAGGAGCATGGCGGATACAGTCGACGTCCCGATTCAGGACGAGGCCATCAAACTCGGCCAGTTCCTCAAGCTCGCCGACCTCATCGAGTCCGGCGCGGAGGCCAAGACGGTGATCGCGGCGGGGCTGGTCCGGGTCAACGACGAGGTGGAGACCCGCCGCGGCAGGCAGCTCCAGGTCGGGGACACGGTGGCGCTCGCGGGGCGCCAGGCCAGGGTGACCGGCCGCTAGTCCTCGGCGCGCACCACGATGCCGTCGTGGTCGCTGTACAGCATCTCGCCGGGCACGAAGGTGACGCCGCCGAACTCGACCGGCACGTCCTGCTCGCCGGACCCGGTCTGGGTGCTCTTGCGCGGGTTGGTGCCGAGCGCCTTGACGCCGATGTCGAGGGTGCGCAGGATCGCGGAGTCGCGCACCGCGCCGTTCACGATCACCCCGGCCCAGCCGTTCTCGACGCCACGCCCGGCGATGATGTCGCCGACCAGGGCGGTGTGCACGCTCGCGCCGCCGTCGACCACCAGCACCTTGCCCGCGCCCGGCTCGCTCAGGGTCTGCTTGACCAGCAGGTTGTCCTGGAAGCAGCGGATGGTGGTGATCCGGCCGGAGAACGCGGCCCGGCCGCCGAACTGCGTGAACTGGGTGTCGCAGCTGCGGATCTCGGGGCCGATCTCGTCGGCCAGGTCGGCGGTCGCCACGGAATCGACGTTCGAAGTATCGGTCACGTCGGAGATTGTGCCCGGTCACCCCGTGTGACCGGCACCTCACGGCTCGCGAGTCAGGTGGAACGCCGCGATCTGCGCGACCAGGTTGTCGGCGGTGTGCTTCACCGCGAGCTTGACGAAGGGCTCGATGGTGCGGCCGAGCGCCTTGCCCGCGAGCCCGCCGGGCACCCGGTAGTCGACGATGGCGTCGATCGTGCAGAGCGCGGGGGCCTTGGGGTGGAAGACGAAGGTGGAGGTGATCTCGAAGCCCTTGATCGAGGTCACCTCGATGAGGGCGTTCTCGGTCCACCCGGTGATCTCGATCCGGGAGGTCAGCGTGGCCGGGCCGAGCTTGATCTTCCCGTCGAACACCGCGCCGAGCCCCTCGTCCCGCGCGCCGACCGGGGTGAACGACTGCAGGCCGTGCAGGAACTTCGGCAGATTCCGGTAGTCGTTCACGTACGCGAAGGCGGATTCGGCCGATGCCACGCAGTCCTCGACGATCGTTACCACGGTCACGCCGGCCACTGTAATCGCCCGATGCCGGTCACGCCGTGACGCCGAGCGTCGCGGCGAGGCCGAAGGCGAGCGCCATGACCAGCGTCTCGGTCAGCGCTCGGCGCAGCGAGTCCGCGGCGGGCACCCGGTGGTCGGCGGCGCGCGGCACCCAGCTGCGCCGCCACCACCAGCCGAGCCCGGCCAGCGCCAGCAGCACCGCCGTCTTGGCCAGCATGATCCGGCCGTACCCGGTGTCGACCAGGCCGCCGATCCCGCCGAGCCGGATCAGCCCGTTCAGCACCCCGGTCAGCGCGACCACCGCGATCAGCGGCCCGGCCAGCGCGGAGTAGCGGGGCAGTGCCGCCGCCCACTCGCCGCGGCCGCGCAGCACCAACGCCAACGCGACGAGCAGCCCGAACCAGAGCCCGGCGGCCAGCGCGTGCGCGGCGGCCAGCACCGAGCCGAAGGCCTGCTGCGACATGTGCCCGGTGATCGGGCGCAGCGCCAGCGCCACCGCGGCGAAGACCAGCACCAGGTCCGGCGAGCCGCCCCCGGAGCGGAAGGCGACCGCGCCGTAGCAGGCGATCAGCGCGGTGGCCGCCAGCACCGCCACCCCGACCTGGCCGCCGCTGGTGTCGCTGACGAAGTCGCCGAAGGCGTCGAGGCCGAGCGCGCCGACCGGCACGTCGACCACCTCGGCCGCCTCGAACACCAGCAGCGCGAACTCGGCCGCGCACCAGCCGCCCGCCACGGCGGCGAGCAGCCGCCACGGCGGGCGCAGCCGCTCGTTGATCCGCGGCAGCGCCGCCAGCCCGAGCACGGTGGCGCCGAGCCCGTCGGCGAGCATCCGGATCGGGGCCTCGGCCGGGGTGCCGCGGCTCAGCAGCCACGCCACCCCGACCCCGAGCAGCCCGGCCACCGGCAGCAGCCACAGGCCGCGGCGCCGCGGGGTGGCGGGCGGTGTCACGCGCGCTTTCCTCGGCCCCTGCCGCCTGCCAGCGCGACCGCGAGGCCACCCGCGAAGATCACCACGCCCGCCGCGACGAAGATCCAGACCGGGATGCCGCCGGACCCCTCGTCGGCCGCGGAGACCTCGGCGCCCGGCGTGCCGCCGCCCGCCTTGGTCAGGGTGAAGGTGCGCTTGCCGTTCACGGCGTGGCCGTCCGCGGAGGTGACCCGGAAGGCGACGGTGTAGGTCCCCGTCGGGCCGAGCTCGCCGACCGGGACGCTCACCGTCGCGCCCTCGACCACCGGGTCGCCCTGCTGCCAGAAGTGGTTGTCCGGGCCGACGACGGTGAGCGCGGGGAAGCTCGGCTGCAGCGGCTCGTTGAAGGTCACGCTGACCCGCTCCGGGCCGACCTCGACCGACGAACCGTCGGCGGGGACGCTGTCCACCGCGACGGAGTGCGCCGCGGCGGTGCCCGCGCCGATGGTGACAAGCAGCCCGGTCAGCGCGGCGAGCGCGAGCGCGCGCAGCGGCCTCACGACCGGCGCCCGCGGATGACGGAGCCGAGGCCGAGCGCCACCGCGAAGAGGCCGAGCGCGAGGCCGATGCCGCCGAGCCAGCGGGCGGTCTCGTCGGTGCCCTCGTCGGCGGCGGCCGCCTCGGTGTCGGTGCCGTGGCCGCCGTGCGAGTGGCCGTCGGCGGATGCCTCGGCGAGGTGCAGGCTGGGGGCGGGGCGCTCCGGCTCGGAGCCGTCCGCCGCGGCGGGCTGGTCCCAGCGGACCACGCTGCCGTCGCTGTAGCTCTGTGCCGCCGGGAAGCTCACCTCGTGCTCCTTCGGCAGCGGGCCGATGGAGACGACGAAGCGCTGGAACTGGCCGGGGGCGACGCCGGGGTTGCCCGGGTCGGCGGTCCAGGTGACGGCGGTGACCTCGCCCGCCTGGTTCTTGTCCAGCTTGGCGGTCCAGCCGGGCAGTGGCTCGGTGCGCACGCTGCGCACGTTCGGGATGGTGACGGTGAGCGCGGTGGTGCTCGCGGTCTCGGACTCGGTCGGCACCCGGAAGGTGGCGACGGAGTAGCCGCCCTGGGCGGCGCTCGGGGCGTCGACGGTGACGTGCGCGGCGGCGCTGCCGCAGGCGGCCAGGACCAGGCCGGCGGCCGTTGCGGCCGTGATGGAGGCACGGGTGAGTGCGGAGTGCATGGGGGTTCGCTTTCGGTCGGTGCGAGGGTCGGTGGTTCGGTGCTCAGCACCCGACCGGCGGAGCCCGCGGACCGATCGCACCGAGCGGTCCGGCCGCGCGGAGCAGGGGAGTGCCGGGGAAACCGGCTACGGAGGCGAGCGCGGGCCGCGCGCGCGGCGGGCCGAGCATGACCCGCAGCGTGGTGGCGGCGAGCGCCGCGAACCGCTCCGCCGCCGGAAGCGCCAGCGCGACCAGCAGCGTCGCCACCGCGTGCGCGACGACCATCGCGGCCGAACTGGAGACGGCGCCGAGGTGGCCGCTCGCAGCGCTGCCCGCGCCCGACGCACCCAGGTGGGACGCCAGCAGCAGGTGCGCCGTGTACTGACCGCCCGCGAGCACCGCGAGCAACCCGGCCGCGTCGGCGAACCGCCCGCGCCGCCGGACGAGCACCGCGACGGCCCCGGTCAGCACCGAAACCGCCTGCAGCAGCGCCAAATCCGCCCCGCCGGGGAAACCGCCGCCCGCGGCGCCGTGCGCGGCTACGGCGAGCGCGCCCACCAGCGCCCCGACCACCGGCCCACGGAGGCAGGCGGGATCGGGGGCGGCGGGCACGGCGTCAGCGCACGCCGAGGCGCGCGAGCACGTCGGCCTCGAGCCCTTCGAGCTCGCTGGCGACGGCGGTGTGCACCGCGCGGCGGCGCGCGGCGGGCATCTGGTCGGCGGTGCGGACGGCGGCGCTCAGGCTCTCCAGCCGCTCCTTCGTGGTGCCGACGAAGGCACGGGTGTCGTCCGCCTTCCCCTCGCCGCTCACCTTCGCCAGCGCCGCTTCGGTATTCGCGATCCGCGCCTGCAGCCTGCCGCCGTGGCCCGCGTAGTCACCGAGCTGGTCGATGCCGATGCCGAGCTGCTGCGCGCGCCGCACGTCGAGCTGCCCGCGCAGGTAGGTGGCGCCCCGGTAGGCCAGCGGGGCCAGCACCGGCACCAGGATCCGCGCGACGCCGAGGTACTTCTTCACCTGGCCGGGGCTGAACGGATCGCGCTCGGCCTTGGCGGCCAGCTTGACGGCGGCCTTCTCCTCGGCCTGGTAGGCGGCGATCTGCGCCTTGGCGACCTTGCGCTGGGTGCGCGCCTCGGCCCGCCGTGACTTCCGGTCGTTCTTGGCCACCAGCTTGGCTTCCAGCCCCGCCTTGTGCTTGAGGGCCTTGGCCTCGGCCCGCCGGCTCGGGCGCCGCTTGCGCTTGGTGAACAACCCCATCGAAGGCCCTCCGTCATGCCATGGTCACGAGCACGCAATTCGTGCCCAACCCTACTGGGTCGGGAGTGGTCCGCCACCGCCGGATTCGCGGAAGTGTCGGGGGTAGGGCCCATACTGCTCTACGTGATCACGGGTAGCGACGGGGGCGGTGACCCCGAGGGCGGAGCACGGCCGGAGGGCCGTGCGCCCGCGTTCATCGATGCCCGTTCCCTCATCGGGTGCAGGCACCGGTTGCATCTGGACGCCGCGTTCGGCCAGCAGATCGCCGGGGTCAGGGAGGACGCGGGGGTCAGGGAGCGGCGCGAGGCCGCGGCGCTGCACCGGCAGCAGGTGCGCACCGCGCTGGTCGGCGCCGCCCCGGAGCAGTGGGTCGTGATCGACCCCGCAGGCCGCGCCGCCGACCGGGCCGAGGCCACGCTGCGCGCCTGCGCGAGCGGCACCCCGCGGATCTGGGGCGCGCTGCTGCCACAGGAGCCGGACACCGGCCGCCGCGGCGGCGTGGAGATCCTGCTCCGCGATGCCGAGCGCGGCGGCTACATCCCGGTGCTGGTGGTGAACCACAAGGTCACCGACCCGCGCAGGCCGGAGCCCGCCGACTTCCACCCGGTGACCACTGACCCGTACGTCTGGAACCCGGCCCCCGACCCGCACCGCAAGCTGCGCCAGCAGCCGCGCGACCAGCAGCGCCTCGCGCACCTCTACCGGATGCTGCAGCGCCACGGCCTCGCCTCGCCCGCGCTGGTCGGCGGGGTGATCGGCTACGAGGGCAACCGCATCCTCGTGCACGACCTCGGCCCGCTGCTCGCCGACTACGACCGGCGCTACGCGGACCGGATCGCCGTGGTCCGCGGCGAGCTGCCGACGCTGCCGTCGAAGGTGCCGGAGTGCAGGCAGTGCCCGTGGTGGAGCCGCGGCCCCGGCGCGGGGCCAGGCTGCGAGGGCGTGCTGGCCGAGCGCAGGGACGTCAGCCTGGTCGCGCCCGGCTCGCGCGCCGAGGTGCTGCGCGGGCACGGCGTGCAGACCATCGACGACCTGGCCGCCTGGTCCGGCCCCGACCCGGAGGACTGGCAGCACGGCCCGTTCGTCGAGGCGGTCGTCACCGCGCGGGCCTGGATCGCGGGCGCGCCGCTGGTGCGCCGGGTGCAGCCGGTGCGGGTGCAGCGCGCGGACGTCGAGGTCGACGTCGACCTGGAGAGCTTCCAGGAGTTCGGCGCCTACCTGTGGGGCACCCTGCTGGACGGCGTCTACCGCCCCTTCGTCACCTGGGACCCGCTGCCGACGGACGACGAGGCGCGCTCCTTCGGCGAGTTCTGGACCTGGCTCATGCGGATCCGCGCGCAGGCGCACGCCGCGGGCCGCACCTTCGCCGCGTACTGCTACTCGCGCACCGCCGAGGACAAGTGGCTCTACGAGTCGGCGCGGCGCTTCGCGGGCAAGCCGGGGGTGCCGAGCCGGGAGCAGGTGCGCGCCTTCGTGGACGGGCCGGAGTGGGTGGACATGTTCCAGGCCGTCTCCGAGCAGTTCATCTGCCCGAACGGCAAGGGGCTGAAGAAGATCGCCCCGGTCGCCGGGTTCGCCTGGCGCGACCCGGAGGCGGGTGGCGAGGCTTCCATGAGCTGGTACCGCAGGGCCGTCGGGTACGAGGCCGAGCCGGACCTGTCCCAGCGCACGCGGCTGCTGGAGTACAACGAGGACGACGTCCGCGCCACCATGGCACTGCGCGAGTGGATGACCGAGCGGGCGGACCTGGAGGTTCCGGCACTCGACGATTTCGCCCGTCGTACTATCGCGACGTGACAGAGCACGTCGAACAACTCGAGTTCCGGGCGGAAACCCATCAGCTGCTCGAGCTGATGATCCACTCGGTCTACTCCAACAAGGACACCTTCCTTCGCGAGCTGATCTCGAACTCCTCCGACGCGCTGGACAAGCTACGGCTGGAGTCCTACCGCGACAAGGATCTCGAGGTCGACACCTCGGATCTGCACATCGAGCTGGCGACCGACCCCGAGGCGCGCACGCTCACCGTGCGGGACAACGGCATCGGGATGTCGCGCGCCGAGGTCGTGGATCTGATCGGGACGCTCGCCAAGTCCGGCACCGCGGAGCTGCGCAAACAGCTCGCCGAGGCGCAGAGCACCGATGCCGGTGAGCTCATCGGGCAGTTCGGCATCGGCTTCTACTCGACCTTCATGGTCGCGGACAAGGTCGTGCTGACCACGCGGAAGGCGGGGGAGACCGAGGGGACGCGGTGGGAGGCCACCGCGGGCAGCTCCACCTACACCATCGAAACCGTCGCCGACGCCCCGCAGGGCACCTCGGTCGGGCTGCACCTCAAGCCCGCCGACGTCGACGACCACCTCTACGACTACACCCTGGAGTGGAAGCTCAGGGAGATCGTCAAGAAGTACTCCGACTTCATCGCCTGGCCGATCCGCATGCAGGTCGAGCGCACCGTGACCGAGGGGGAGGGCGAGGAGAAGACCGAGAAGACGGTCGTCGAGGAGCAGACCCTCAACTCGCAGAAGGCGCTCTGGACCCGGCCGCGCTCGGAGGTCTCCGATGCGGAGTACACCGAGTTCTACAAGCACGTCAGCCACGCCTGGGACGACCCGCTGGAGATCATCCCGCTCAAGGCCGAGGGCACCTTCGAGTACCAGGCGCTGCTGTTCATCCCGTCGACCGCGCCGTTCGACCTGTTCACCCGGGAGCACAAGCGCGGGGTGCAGCTCTACGTCAAGCGGGTGTTCATCATGGACAACTGCGAAGAGCTGATGCCGGAGTACCTGCGCTTCGTCAAGGGCGTGGTGGACGCGCAGGACCTGTCGCTGAACGTCTCGCGGGAGATCCTGCAGCAGGACCGGCAGATCCAGATGATCCGCAAGCGGCTGGTGCGCAAGGTGCTCGCCACCGTCAAGGAGCTGCAGGGCGCCGAGGACCAGGGCAAGTACCAGACCTTCTGGCGCGAGTTCGGCCGCGTCCTCAAGGAGGGGCTGCTGAACGACCAGGACAACCGGGAGACGCTGCTCGGAGTGTCGTCGTTCGCCTCGACGCACTCCGAGTCCGAGCTGACCACGCTGGCCCAGTACGTGGAGCGCATGCCGGAGGGGCAGGACGCGATCTACTACATGACCGGCGAGAGCAGGCAGCAGGTCGAGAGCTCGCCGCACCTGGAGGCGTTCCGCGCCAAGGAGCGCGAGGTGCTGATCCTGACCGACCCGGTGGACGAGATGTGGGTCGGCTCGGTGCCGGAGTTCGACGGCAAGCCGTTCACCTCGATCGCCAAGGGCGAGGTCGACCTGGAGACCGAGGAGGAGAAGAAGGCCTCCGAGGCGCTGCGCGAACAGCAGGACAAGGAGTTCGCCGAGCTGCTCGGCTGGCTCGGCACCACGCTCTCCGCGCAGGTCAAGGAGGTCCGGCTGTCGTCGCGGCTGACCTCGTCGCCCGCCTGCCTTGTCGGTGACGTCTTCGACTTCACCCCCATGCTGGAGCGGATGTACCGGGCCTCCGGGCAGGAGCTGCCGGAGTCCAAGCGGATCCTGGAGCTCAACCCGACCCACCCGCTGGTCACCGGGTTGCGCGACGCCTACGACACCCGCCGCGAGGATGCCGATGCGGGCAAGGTGCCGGAGCTGGCCGAGACCGCGGAGCTGCTCTACGGCACCGCGGTGCTGGCCGAGGGCGGCGAGCTGAAGGACCCGGCGCGCTTCGCGCACCTGCTCACCGATCGGCTCACCCGGACGGTGTGACGCCCACCGCCGGGGGCCGGTCGCGACCGGCCCTCGGCACCGGCGTCCGTTTTCCGCACGATTCCGCCGACAGCGGGTTTGCCAGCGGGATGCGGACGTAGTCTGGTGCGGTCGAAAGGATCGTCGGAACATGTCGGGGAGTCCGCTGGAGAGCGCGGAGGTGTGGGACGCGGTCGCGGACGGCTACGGGGAGTTCGCCGCGGCCGTCATGCGGCCGTTCTCCGCGCTCGCGCTGGAGTTCGCCGCGCTGACCAGCGAATCCGCGGTGGTGGATGTGGCCGCGGGCACCGGTGCGCTCAGCCTGCCCGCCGCCGAGCGGGCGGGCCGGGTCTGCGCGGTGGACATCTCGCCCGCCATGCTCCGGTTGCTGGAGGCCGCGGCGGCGAGCGCGGGGCTGGACAATATCGTCACCGACGTCGCGGATGCCAGGATGCTGCCCTACGCGACCAGGAGCTTCGACGCGGCCTTCTCCATGTTCGGGCTGATGCTCTTCCCGGACCGCTACCGCGCGCTCGGCGAGCTGTACCGGGTGCTCAGGCCCGGCGGCACCGTCGTGGTCTCGAACTGGGCGCCGATCTGCGACTCCCCGCTGCTCACCGTGTTGTACGAGGCATTCAGGGAGGCGGTGCCCGAACTCGGCGAGCCGCAGCAGGACTTCCTCGGCCTGGAGAACCCCGAGGTGTTCCAGAGCGAACTGCGGACGGCGGGGTTCCACGGGGTGGTGATCCAGCGGCACTCCATCGTCACCCGGTTCGCCGACGGCGTCGAACTCTGGGAGACCATGGTGCGCAGCAGCGCCTCGCTGCGGCTCATGCGGTCGCTGTGGGGCGATGAGCTGTGGACCGAGCGGTCGCTTCGGGTCAGGGCGTACCTGGACCGGCGGTACCGGCCGAACCAGCCGCTGCCCGCCAGCGCGCTGCTCGGCATCGGGCACAAGCCACAGCCCGGCTGAACCGCGCGAACCCCCGGTGGCCGCGCCGCCGGGGGTTCGTGGCACACGATTCCTAGCGCGGCGCCATGCGCAGCGCGCCGTCCATCCGGATGGTCTCGCCGTTCAGGTAGTCGTGCTCGACGATGTACTGCGAGAGCTGCGCGTACTCCTCCGGGCGGCCGAGCCGGGACGGGAAGGGAACGCCCGCCTCCAGCCCCTTGCGGTACTCCTCGGTGACGCCCGCCAGCATCGGGGTGTCGATGATGCCGGGGGCGATGGTGTTCACCCGGATGCCGAACTGCGCCAGGTCGCGCGCGGCCGGGACGGTCATGCCGTGCACGCCGCCCTTGGAGGCGGAGTAGGCGATCTGGCCGATCTGGCCCTCGAAGGCCGCGACCGAGGCGGTGTTGATGACGACGCCGCGCTGGCCGTACTCGTCCACCGGGTCGGTCTTCGAGATGGCGTCGGCGGCCAGCCGCATGACGTTGAACGAGCCGAGCAGGTTCACCGTGATGACGGTGCGGAACAGCTCCAGGTCGTGCGGGCCGTTCTTGGACAGGATGCGCCCGGCCCAGCCGACCCCGGCGCAGTTCACCACGATACGCAGCGGGACGCCGGACTCGACGACCTTCGCCACCGCGGCGGCGACCTCGTCACCGCTGGTGACATCGGCGGGCAGCAGCGTGACGCCATCGGGTACGTTGTCGCCCGCGCGCTCGATCGACTGCGGGATGTCCAGCCCGAACACGGTCGCACCCAGGTCGGCGAAGCGCTTGGCGGTGGCGGCACCCAGGCCGGATGCCCCTCCGGTGACGATGGCGGCGGAACCCGAAATCTCCACGATGGTCCTCTCGTTCGTGACAGCCCATTGGCTCTGGTGCATTCGCACCATAACCGGTCGGATTTTCCGGTTCGCCCGCGTCCCTGTCGGACGAATTGCGAACACTGGTGTTCGTCAGGTGGTACCGTCGGGCCATGAGGCTGTCCGCCCGCGCTTCGCTCGCCGGGCGCAAGATTCTGATCACCGGTGCGGCGCGCGGCATCGGCGCGGCGCTGGCCAGGCAGTTGCACGCCCGCGGCGCCGCGGTGGCGCTGCTCGGCCTGGAGCCGGACCTGCTCGCCGATGTCGCCGCGGACTGCGGCGACGCCCCGTGGCGGTACTGCGACGTCGGCGACCAGGCCCAGGTGGAGCGGGTGGTCCGCACCCTCGTCGGGGAACTCGGCGGGCTCGACGTCGTCGTCGCCAACGCGGGCATCGCCCGGCAGTTCCCGCTGCTCGGCGGGGTGCCCGCGGTGCTGGAGGAGACGCTGGCGGTGAACGTGCTCGGCGTCTACTACACGCTGCGCGCCGCGGGCCCGCACGTGGCGCACCCCGGCGGCTACGTGCTGCTGGTCTCCTCGCTCGCGGCCGCGGTGAACCTGCCGCTGGCGGGGGCGTACAGCATCTCCAAGGCCGGGGTCGAGGTGCTCGGCACCACGCTGCGGCACGAGATCAGACACACCGGCGCCAGGGTGGGGATCGCCTATTTCGCCGAGTTGGACACCGACATGACCGCGCGCGGCTTCGGCACCGCGGCCGCGCGCGCCATCCTCGGCCGGGCGACGGTCTCCGGCGTCGCCCCGCTCGGCCCGGCCATCGACGCGCTGGAGCGCGCCATACTGCGGCGCAGGCGGCAGGTGGTCTCGCCCTGGTGGGTGGCCGCGGTGCTGCCCTTCCGCGGCGTCGCGCAGCGCGTCATCGACCTGGCGCTGCGGCACGGCGTCGAGCAGGCGGTGGAGATCGCGCGCACCGAGCAGGCGGGCTTCACCACCGAGCAGCCGCCGCGCGCGCGGAAGATCGAGCGATCCGCCTGACACCGGGTTGTGCACAATGGACGGGCCCGGTGGCCCGTCCGGAGATCCGGGCCGGCGCCACCCCCGAGCGACGGAGCCGACCCACATGACCGAACCGGTGCCAAGCGTCCGCCACCTGCCGCGCGGACGGCACGGCCTGCCCCGCGAGCAGGTGGTGGCGTCGCAGCGCGAACGCATCCTGAGCGCGATGGCCGAGGCGATGGTGGACTACGGCTACATCGGCACCTCGGTGGCGGCCATCCTGAAGCGCGCCGGGGTCTCGCGGGAGACCTTCTACGAGCAGTTCCGCTCCAAGGAGCACTGCTTCGAGGCCACCTACGAGCGCGCGGTGACCCTGCTGCTCGACAAGATCGAGCGGGCCGCGGCGCAGGTGGACGACCCGGAGACGGTCGACGAGTGGACCATCAGGAGCAACCGGATGGACCGGATCTTCGACGCCTACCTGGACCACCTGGTCGAGGACCCGGCCAGCGCGCGGGTCTTCCTGGTCGAGGTGTTCGCGGTCGGCTCGCCCGCGGTGGCCCGCAGGGCCGAGCTGCAGCGGCTCTTCGTCGAGCTGATCGCGGAGGTGCTGGACGCGCGGACCGACGATCAGATGTTCGCCTGCGCCGCGCTCGCCGCGGGCATCGGCGGCATGGTGACCGGGCGGATCGCCGCGGGCGACATGGCCGGGGTGCGCGCGCTGCGCGCACCGCTGCTGAACCTGGTGCACCGCGGCGGGGCGCTCTACGGCAACGCCTTCGCCGAGCCCGCCCCGCGCTGAATCAGCGCTCGGCGCGAACCGGGGGCTCGGTGGGCTGCTCGGCGCGCTTGCGGCGCAGTGTCACCAGCACGGCGCCCGCCAGCGCGGGCGCGAGCAGGGCGAGCACCGCGGCCACCGGCGTGCCGAGCGCGGTGCCGAGCCCGGTCAGTGCCCCGAAGTAGAGGAAGAGCAGCCCGGAGCCGATGCCGATGGCGTGCTCAGGCAGGTGCTTGCCGAGCAGGATGCCGAGCGCGATGGCGAGCGCGTCGGCGGCGACCATGCCGATGGTCGAGCCGATCCAGACGCCGAGCCAGTCGTAGTCGGTGGCCAGCGCGGCGGTGGCGAACATGGTGCGGTCGCCCAGCTCGGCGAGCAGGAAGGCCGAGCTGACCACGAAGAACGGCGCCGCCCGCGTCCTGAGCTTCGGCGCCTCGTCCGGCTCGTCCTCGACATCGCCGGTGTGCTCGCGCAGCGTCCAGACGCCGACCGCGAGGAAGATGACCGCCGCGAGCAGCGCTAGCGCGGTGGTCGGCAGCGCCGAGCCGAGGAAGTAGCCGACGCCGACCGAGATCAGGTGCACGCCCGCCGCGGCGACGGCGATACCGCTGAGCACCACCCACCAGCGGTATTTCAGCGCGAATGTCAGCGCCATCAGCTGCGACTTGTCGCCGAGCTCGGCGAGAAAGACGATGCCGATGGCCAGCATTGCGGTGGTAAGCACGAAACCGAATTTACCGGCGGGAATTCGGGTAGGGCAATACCGTTCTCATCAAAAGGCAACCGCCACAATAAGTTTGGGAATCCCGGTTCCGAAAGTTAGGGAACCCTCAAGCGGCGAGCAGCATGGCCAGAACCGCGGTGTCGGGGTCGCTGATCGGGTCCAGCCCGACCCGGCTGACCAGCGAGGTCACCGTTCCGTCCGACTCCGCCTCGGCCCACGCCGCACGGTGCTGCAGCCCCAGGTGCGGCACCCCGGGCAGCAGCACGCAGCCGGAGGCGGCGCCCGCGCACTCCGGGAGTGTGGGCTTCGTCTCCGACGGCGGGTGCAGCATGATCAGCGCGGGCGGCACCGGATCGGCGAACCGGCCGGGCGGCAGCGCCTCCGCGCCGAGGACGGGCCCCTCGGCCAGCACCATGCCGATGGTGCCCGGCGCGGGGTCGTCGGGCAGGTCCTCGCGCACCCCGAAGACCGTGGTGGTGGCGAGCAGCCCGGGCATGGAGGCGACCCGGACCGCCAGGATCAGGAATTGGGCCCATTCCTTGGTGCTGTCCGGCCAGCGGCCGGAGATCACGAAGCCCCGTAGTACCCCGCTGGAGTGGAACGGTGTGATGCCGATGGGTTCGTTCGCGCGCATTGCTGCCTCCCGTGCGGTGGGAGTTTCGAGAATGACGCAGAGATCATCTGGCACACAAGTACCAACGACTGCCGGCCGCAACGTTTCACCTGCCCGAAACACACAACGGCCCGCGGGCATTCGCCCGCGGGCCGTCGAAGCCTGGTCGGCTCAGCCGAAGATCAGCCCCTTGGCCTGGCCGGTCGCCTTGGCGAAGCGGTCCTGGACGTCGGCCCAGTTGACCACGTTCCAGAACGCGGTCACGTAGTCCGCCTTCACGTTCTTGTACTGCAGGTAGAAGGCGTGCTCCCACATGTCCACCTGGAGCAGCGGGATGATGCCGAGCGGCACGTTGGCCTGCTGGTCGTAGAGCTGGAAGGTGAGCAGCTTCTGGCCGAGGGTGTCGTAGCCGAGCACGGCCCAGCCGGAGCCCTGCAGGCCGTTGGCCGCGGCGGTGAACTGCGCGCGGAACTTGTCGAACGAGCCGAACTGGTCGTCGATCGCCGAGGCCAGCTCGCCGACCGGCTTGTCGCCGCCGTTCGGGGAGAGGTTCTTCCACCAGATGGAGTGGTTGACGTGCCCGCCGAGGTGGAAGGCGAGGTTCTTCTCGTGCAGGAAGATGGCGCCGTGGTCACCGGCCTCGCGGGCGCCCTCCAGCTTCTCCAGCGCGGTGTTCACGCCCGCCACGTAGGCGGCGTGGTGCTTGGAATGGTGAATCTCGTTGATCTGCCCGGAGATGTGGGGCTCCAGGGCGCTGTAGTCGTAATCCAGATCCGGCAGCGTGTACTCAGCCACGTTGTCCCTTCCTGTGTCGGGCCGGGGCGCGCTCCGGCTCGGAGGCGCCCCCGACCATCATTCGTACACCCGCTCGGTATCAACCGGCGTCTCGGCACGGTATTCCGCGCACGCTGATCACAAGGGCGGCGCGATGCCGGGCCGGACCGCGCGCGGGTCGCCCGCGTCGTGCGCCGCCCACCAGCGCCTGCCGTCCGCGACGAAGTGCGCGGGGGACAGCTCGGCGCCGGTGGCGTCCTGCACGGTGAGCCGGTCGAACCAGACCCGGACGTCCAGCTCGCGCGGGTCTACGCCCTCCTCCTGGGAGAACTCGAAGACGTGCGCGCCCGGCCGCTCGGCGTCCAGCACGGCGTCGAAGCTGAGCAGTTCGCGCCAGAGCGACCAACCGCTGTCGTCCACGTCGACGAACTCCCAGCCGTGCAGCCTGCCGCCGCCGAAGCTCTTGATCGCCTGGTCCAGGGTGTCCGGGGTGAGCGGGAGGATGTCCGCGTCGACGTGGTTCCAGAGCTGGCTGCGCAGCGAGGCGGCGACCCGGCCGACCCCGCCCAGCGTCAGCCGGACCCGGCCGTCCCTGCCCTCCGCGGTGACCCCGGAGCGGGTCTCCGGCAGCCGCAGCACCTCGAGCTCCAGGCAGAGCGTGCGGGCCTCGCGGTCGAAGGCCGAGCCGAGGCAGACCGCCTCGGCGAGCGCGATGTTCAGCCCGGCGATGTCGAGCAGCGGATCGAGGACGCGGGAATCGTGCCCGGCATCACGCCGGGGCGCGCTGCCGCCCTGCTCCGCTGCCTGCCCGGTTACCCGCGCCGAAGTGGAGCCGAGTGCCGTCTGCTGTGCGCCGGTGGTCATAGCGCCAGGCTACCGAGGGTGGTGCCGTACGTCGGTGTTTCCGCAGGAAGAGTCCTGTGTGGAGGCGACGGGCTCGCCGGGCGAGGGAACCGAATCGCCCCCGGCTCCGTCCAACTAGATATCGGAACCCCTTCGGGGCTCCGAGCCGGCGGCGAGTGGCCGCTCCGGGATGTTTGGAGGGGAGTCCCGGATCGGCCACTCCCACCGCCGGCGCACCGATCACCCTGTGGATAACTCGGTGGATAGCCGGAGCGGTGGCGTTCACCAGAAGGTAGCTGTGGAGGGTGTCGCGATAGTCCTCGCCTGTGAATCGCGCACAAGGCGATAGCTGAACCCTGTGGATCAGGTTGTGGAATCTGTGGATAACTCGGTTGCGGCTATGCACAACACGGGAGATTCGAGGGCGGCGTCCGGCGCCGGAGCTTCGAAACCTACCCCATGCTCGTTCTCGATGTCGAATAGGAGGGGCGGCCGTGCGGGGATCCGGCGGGAGCGGTCAGCTGTGGATACCCGGCGCACAATCGCACGGGCGCTCGGCACGCATGGCAGGATCGAAACCGTGACGAACCCCGATGTCCCGACGGTTCCGGTCGGTGCGGTCCCCGGCGCGTTCGACTCGGTCGAGCCCGCGGCGGGCGCGCCGCCCGCGATCCTGCTCGACGTGCGCGAGGACGACGAGTGGCGCCTCGGCCACGCACCCGGCGCGCTGCACATTCCGATGGCGGACGTGCCCGCCAGGGTCGACGAGCTCGACCCGGACGCCGACATCTACGTGGTCTGCCGCCAGGGCGGCCGGTCGCTCGAGGTGGTCAGGTACCTGGCGAACATCGGGTACGAGGCGGTGAACGTGGGCGGCGGCATGGTGTCCTGGCAGCAGGCGGGGCGGCCGCTGGCCGCCGACGGCGAGCACGAGCCGCGGATCTACTGAAGGGCGGGGTTCGGTGAGTACAGCGGTGCAGCCATGCGCCCGGTGCGGCGCACGCTGGGCGGTGCACGGCACGCCCATGCACTGGTGCCCCCGGTGCCGCGGCGTCCTGCTCTCCCCGGGCCCGGTGGACGCGCCACCCGAGCGGCGCAACTACCGCTGGGTCGCGCGCAAGCCGGACCACCGCCGCGCGCCACGGAAACAGCCGGAGCCGAGGGCGGCGGCCACCCCGCGCTACACCGAGATCCCGCGCTGGGGGCTGCTCGACCGCGCCGCCGAGCCGGACGCGACCCCCGCGAGCAGGTTGGACCGCGCCGCAGGCGCCGCCCGGCGGCTGCTGCTCTGGACCGCGCTCGCCTTCACGCTGGCCGCGCTGGCCGAGCTGGGGCGCTACGGCATCCTGCTCTACAACCGCACCCGGCTGGTCGAGCCGCTGCTGCTCCGCGTCTCGGACGCGGCGGTACTTACCTTCGCGGTGCTCGCCGGTGCGCTCGCCCTGCTCGCCGCCATCGCCGCGGTGGCCAGGCTGATCGAACTGCGCGCGGCGGCCTACGCCGGGGTCGGCAGGCGGGACCCGCGCTCGCCCCGCGCCCTGCTGCTCGGCACGCTGGTCCCGGTGCTCAACCTGGTCTGGCCCGGCGTCTTCCTCACCGAGGCGCTCACCGGCCGGGACGATCCGCGCGCGTTGCGGCTGATCCGGATCTGGTGGGTGGTCTGGGTGCTCGGCGGCCTCGTCGCGGTGGGCGCGCTGTGCTGGCGCACCGCGGACTCGCTGCAGGCCAAGGCGGACGGCGTGCTCCTCACCGCGCTCACCGACCTGGTCGCCGCCGCCGTCGCGCTGCTCACCCTCGGCGTGCTGAACGTCCTCGAGGGCGGTGACCTGCGCGGCCGCGCCAGGATCGCGCAGCGCTGGACGATGGCGGCCGACCCGGCGGTGCCGGTCATCGAGCCGCTGCACCGTGCCGGGCAACCGGCTGCCGACGCGCGCCCGGCTGCGGCGGCGGGGGACAATACCGGCGACGAAGCGGGCGACCGCGAACAGGAGGAGGTCGGGGCCAAGTGACCCAGGGCAGTCGCGCGCCGTTCGTGGTCGCGCACCGCGGCGCCTCGGCGGCGCGGCCGGAACACACCATCGCCGCCTACGAACTGGCGCTCGAGCAGGGCGCCGACGGGGTCGAGTGCGACGTCCGGCTCACCCGCGACGGGCACCTGGTCTGCGTGCACGACCGCACCGTCGACCGCACCTCCGACGGCAGCGGCGCGGTCAGCGAGCTGACCCTGGCCGAGCTGTCCGACCTCGACTTCGGCGCCCCCGGCGCCCCGGCCGGGCTGCTCACCCTGGCCGAGCTGATCCAGCTGGTGCTGGACTGGCGCAGCCGCCCGACCAAGCTCTTCATCGAGACCAAGCACCCGGTGCGCTACGGCGCGCTGGTGGAGAACAAGCTGCTCGCCGAGTTGCAGCGCTTCGGCATCGCGACCCCGGCCTCCGCGGACCACTCGCGCGCCGTGGTGATGTCGTTCGCGGCGAGCGCGGTGTGGCGGATCCGGCGGGCCGCGCCGCTGCTGCCGACGGTGCTGCTCGGCGAGTCCTCGCGCTACCTCGGCGGCAGCGCGGCCACCACGGTCGGGGCCACCGCCGTCGGGCCGTCGGTGCAGACCCTGCGCGAGCACCCGGACCTGGTGGACAAGGCCGCCGCGGCGGGCCGGGCCACCTACTGCTGGACCGTCGACGACCCGGAGGACGTCAAGCTCTGTGCCGAGCTCGGGGTCAGCTGGGTGGCGACGAACCACCCAGGCCGCACCAAGGCGCTGCTCGCCGCCCCCGCTTGACGCACGGGCGCCCCGCGACCCTGTAGGTTGACCCCCCGTGGGTAAGAGCAAGCGCAACACTCCGAAGTCCGACGGCAACCGGGCCCAGCGGCTCGCCGAGCGGCGGGCTGCGCAGGAGCAGGCGGCCAATGCCGTCACCCGGCCGTTCCAGGGGCTGGCCGCGGAGTGCGACCTGGTCGCGCTCCGGGAGTTCGTGCCGTCGGCGACGGCGACGCTGAAGCTCGCGGCCGGTGTCGCCGCCGAGCGCTCGGTGGTGCTGGCGACCGTGCTCCCCGGCGCGGTGGCCGCGCTGGTGCGGGCCGGTGCCGAGGAGATCGGCTTCGTCGGCGTCCAGGTGCAGCAGCAGGGGCCGGACCCGGCCGCCGACCTCGCCGCCGCCGTGCTGTGGACCCAGTCCGCCGAGCCCGGCGAGTCGCTGAGCAGCGCGGGTGCCGTCGCAGGCGGCCCCGCCCTGACCGACGTCATCGACCCCGGCGCCGACCTGGAGCTCACCGTGCACCAGGACTTCGACTGGTGGGTGCCGGAGGGCGTCGTCCCGGACGCCCAGGTGGCCGCCACCATCGAACAGGCCAAGCAGGCCATCATGCCGTCGGCGCGGATCCCGCTCGGCCCGGACGCGACCGGCGCGGCCTGGTGGGTGGACGCGGGCGAGAAGGCGCACGTGCGCTGGGTCCGGCCGGAGCCGGAGGACGAGCTGATGGCCGCGCTGGCCCGGCTGCACGCCGCGGGCGGGCTGCACCTCGGCGACGGCTCGCGCTTCGCGGGCACCTTCCGCACGCACGGCCTGCTGGTCCCCGTCTTCGACCTGGACCGGGAGCGGCACCCGGACGAGTGGGGCGCCCCCGCCGACGAATTCGCGGCGCGGCTGGCAGGCGCGCTCGCCTCTTCCGAGCCGCTCAGCTCGGAAGAGCGCCGCTCCCGCGACGGCCTGCGCAGCCGCCAGGTCACCCTGCGCTGACAACACGGCAGCGGGCCCGGCTCCCACTGGGAG